>JBNMJR010000008.1:0-30068 GCA_050873925.1 Acetatifactor sp. | reverse complement strand
TCCTTGGCCAGATTGAAGACTGCCCAGCCCTTGGGCCAGCCTGCGTAGAAAGCCACATGGGTGATGACCGCTGCGATCTCCTTCTGGGTCACGCCGTGAGCCTTCGCGTTCTGTAAATGGAATTTCAGGGAAGAATCGGTGATGCCGGAAGCCATCAGCGCCACTACGGTGATGATACTTCTGGTCTTCACATCAATATCCTGATTGTTCCAGTTCTCTCCGAAGAGAACATCGTCATTAAAATGAGCAAACTCGGGAGCAAATTCTCCCAGAGCGTTTCTGCCTGCTGTCTGTGTGATCTTTGCCATTATTTTGTACACTCCTTATAATTCTTCTATCCAATTATTGATCTGCTGCTGTGTGGCACGGTTCAGAACTCTTCCTTCCACGATCTCGGCACCGGGAGCCGACGGCTGTAGTTCTTTTACGGTGTTGCCGAAGCCGCTTCCACCGGAAGTGGCGAAGAGGATGATCTTCTTGCCCGCAAAATCATGACTTTCCAGAAAAGTATTGATGATCGTAGGCGCAACATACCACCAGATGGGGAATCCGATCAGGATCTCGTCATAAGCACTCACATCCAGGTCTGCACCGGCGATCTCCGGGCGAATGCTCTTGTCACTCATCTCCACGCTGCTTCTGGACTTTTTGTCCATCCAGTTCAGGTCAGCGGTCGTGTAGGGTACTTTGGGTGTGATCTCGTAAAGATCGCAGTCAGCAGCGCCTGCTACCATTTCAGCGACCTTTTTCGTCACTCCGCTTGCACTAAAATAAGCTACTAATCTCTTTTTCATAGATGACACCTCCAAATTTGTATCTTTATGATGCCATTATAATACCTAAAGTTGACTTTAGGTCAATATGAAATCTTACACCATTGCCCTCTTTTCCTAAAATCAAATTCATTACATCTATAAAAACCCAACCATGTCAAACGAATTTGCTGCGGCTTTAGATATCCCCTACAATAAAATGCCGCAGCCCCGGTGTATTCTGCCAAGGGCTACGGCATTTTTAATTACTCTGTTTTTTCGAACTCTTTCGCTACATCCTGTAACAGTTCTCTGATCTGTAAATGCTGGGGGCATACCTTTTCGCACTTACCGCAGCGGATGCACTCGCTGGCCTTGCCGTTGTGCACGGTATGTACGTTGCTGTAGTAATAATCCGCGTTCCAGTCGTGGAATACCGTCTTGGCATTCATGCAGGCGAACAGATCCGGAATGGAGATCTTCTTCGGGCATCCCTCGATACAGTAACGGCAGGCGGTACAGGGAATCATATGCTTGGAATGGAAGACGTCGGCTACGGCTTTGACTGCTGCCATCTCGGTCTCATTCAGCGGCTGAAAATCCTTCATGTAGCTTAAATTGTCCTGCATCTGCTCCAGATTGCTCATGCCGGAGAGCACCATCATCACACCTTCGAAGCTGGCGGCAAAACGTACCGCATAGCTGGCGGTACTACCGGTGCCATGCAGATCATCCAGAATCTGTTTTGCATCCTCCGGCAGATTTACGAGGTTTCCGCCCTTTACCGGCTCCATGATGATCATGGGCTTGTTGTATTTCTGGCAAACCTCATAGCATTTTCTGCTCTGTACGGCGGGATCTTCGTAATCCACGTAGTTAAACTGGATCTGTACCACTTCGATCTGGGGATACTCCTGTAAAATCTCTTCCAGCACTTCCGCTCTGTCGTGGAAGGAGATTCCGAAATGACGGATCTTGCCTTCTTCCTTTAATTCCAGCGCGGTCTCATAAGCACAACACTTTTTGAAGTGTGCGAAAATATCTTTGGACTGGGCATGCATCAGGTAAAAGTCAAAGTATTCCACACCGCAGGCTTCCAGCTGGCTCTCAAAGAAGGGACGAATGTCCTCCTGTTTGTTAAAATACGGCATGGTCAGCTTATCCGTCAGGATATATTCTTCTCTTTTATGTCTGCTGGTAAGACATTCCTTTAACGCAAGTTCGCTTTTCCCACCCAGATATCCATGGGCGGTATCAAAATAGTTGAAGCCCTGTTCCAGAAAAGTGTCCACCATCTTCGTGGTCTCGACAATATCTACATCGGTTCCGTTTTCCATCATGGGAAGTCGCATACAGCCGAAGCCGAAATTCTTTTTCACTTCATCAAAATACATTCTCTTTTCTCCCTTCTGTCAATTTCTGGGTTCTCTTTCTCTACCTTATAGCATACCACTTGAAGTTGACTTTAGGTCAAGAGGATAATTTTACTTTTACAAAATCATGTTCCATGGCCGGAAGCACCTTTTCGATCAGATCCGCCGTTCGCATGCGGAGGCTGGAGGTATTGATGCAGGGGTGGCATCCGAAATATTCGCTGTCCAACACATCTTCATCAATCAGCAACTTCACATGGTGTTCTTTATCATTCATCAGTCCCAGCACGCTGACGGATCCGGGGGTAATATCCAGGTACTCTTCCATATATTCCGGCTTGGCAAAAGAAAGTCTCGCCGAGCCGATCTGCGCTGACAGATCCTTGGTATGGAACACCTTGGTATCCGGAATCATCAGCAGATAAAAATCTGTCTTTTGCCGATTGCACAGGAACAGATTCTTACAGACCATGGACTGTAAGATCTCATCAATCTCCTTGCAATCTTCCATGGTCATCACCGGTTCGTGATCCACGCGTTCATATTCCACACCTAAGCTATCCAACAGATCATAAGTGCGGATCTCCTTGTCCAGTCTGCCGGTCGTATCGGCAGGTCTTCCTTTTTGTAACTCTAATGCCATGTTTTTTCCCCTTTGCTGTTTAATAACCGATGGTGTCATTCACAAGGATCACATGAATTCTGTCCGTATGTCTGGAATATCTTGTGATTAGGAACTGGCAGCAAATCGTATCCGGAGACTTGCAATCAAAGCATTTTCCGGTCTCCTTGCAGGGAGTCTTGATGTCGAATCTCTGAGCATTAATGGGTGCAGCCACATTTCTTGCACGCTTCATGGCGCTGTCTAAGTCTGCGCAGACTTTGTTGATGCCGACGATGAAAATTACTTGCTTCGGGCCCTGGGCAATGCAGGAGACACGGTTGGAGTTGCCGTCGATATTGACCATGATACCGTCACTGGTGATGGCGTTGGCGCTGGAGAGGAAAATATCTGCATCATAAGCGGCCATCAGTCCGGCTCTGGCATCCATCTTGGAGCGGTCGATATAGTGGTAATTGCCTGCTTCCAGCGCGGAGATCAAGCCGATTTCTCCGGCACTGTGGCATCCGCCCATGGCAATGGTGCTTCCCTCCGGGATCAGCTCCAGTGCCTGTTTCAGTGCAGCTTCCTTATCCTCTGCATAATACCCTGACATGTTGCGGGACTGTAACCCCTTGATCACTGTTTTTGCCAGTTGTTCGTTTCTTTTTCTGATCATTTCGTCCATGATTTTATCCTCCATATATCTACAAATTCCAACTATTCAGAACCTCATAAATATCATCAAATATCCTTACGAATGCCAGCATTCGACAAATATTTGACGATATTTACATGGTTCTGAATAATTTCATTTTATCACTTTTGCATCTCTCTGGAAATACTGTAAAATGTCACATTTGCGTCCGCATCCGTTATGGGAATATTTACCCGGTTCGGATAGGTACTGTCCCGGTCGGTAATATAATCTGTGGTAAAACAGGGTAACGTGGACGCCATTACCAGTTCATTGAACACCGCATCATCCGTCTGTACCAGGAACTTGGATGCCGGCATTTTCTCCCGACAGAGAGTATCCCAGAAGCCCAGCTCTGACCGCAGGAGAAAGTTAAAACCGTTCAGATCCTCCCAGTGAAGTTCTGCATGTCCCGCCAGTTCGTGTTCTGTGGGAATGCAGACAAATAATTGCTCCGTCATGAACTTTTCCACCTTCCAGCCGGGCAGGTCAATGGGAAACGGCAGGATTGCCATATCGCAGGTGCCATCTTCCAGATATTGCAATACCTCCGGGTTCTGGCAGATGCCGGAAGAGATCGTCATGCCGGGGTGGCTGCTGCCCAGTTTCTTCAACAGTTCCCACAGCGGCGCCGGTGCGCAGGATCTGACAACGATGGTTCTCTTTCGTTCATCGAAGGAACGTACCTGTGAAAGTGCCTGCTCCGCTTCCTGCAAAAGCTTTCTTGCACAAGTGACTGCCACTTCACCGGTCTCATTTAAAACGATCTTATTTTTCCCACGGGAAAAAAGCTCTACTCCGAATTCTTCCTCCAGATGCTGCATGGAACGTGTGATGGATGGGGTGGAAATGTGAAATTCCTCCGCCACTTTCGACAATGTTCCACAGTCTGCAAATGCTATCAGATATTTCAGATCTTCCAAATTCAGCATACTATCCTCCCGAAGTCCTTCCTTACACCCTATAGGTACAGGCTCTGCTTCTTTTGTCCGACTGCTTTTCATTTTGTGAAAAGCATATTGCAATATAAATAGTGTACTTCCTTGAAAATTCAATGTAAAGTGAAACTTGTAAAAAGCATTTACATTTCGCAAACAGAGGTAATGACTATGGAATATGTTACTTTGAATAACGGCATTAAGATGCCGAAGCTCGGATACGGTGTCTACCAGACTCCCGCAGAAGATACCAAAAAATGTGTGCTGGATGCCATTGAGGTCGGCTATCGCAGCATTGATACCGCACAGGCTTACTACAATGAAGAGGGTGTGGGCGCCGCGCTGGCAGAATGTGGTCTTCCCAGAGAAGAGTTCTTCCTGACCACCAAGGTCTGGATCACCAATGCCGGTTATAAAGCTGCCAAGGCTTCCATCGAGGAGTCCATGAAGAAACTGCGCACCGACTATCTGGATCTGCTGCTGATCCACCAGCCCTTCGGTGATTATTACGGAACCTACCGCGCCATGGAGGAGCTCTACGAGGCAGGCAAACTGCGTGCCATCGGTGTCTCCAATTTCGGCCCGGACCGTTATCTGGACATCCAACATTTTGCAAAGGTAAAGCCCGCTGTGAACCAGATCGAGACCCATGTGTTCCAGCAGCAGAAGGTTGCCAAGGAATATTTACAGAAATACGGCTGCCAGATCGAATCCTGGGGTCCTTTCGCCGAAGGTAGAAAAGATATGTTCACCAATCCCGTCCTGACCAAGATCGGTGAAAAATACGGCAAGACCGCCGCACAGGTAGCTCTTCGATTCTTATTGCAGAGCGATGTAGTCGTAATCCCTAAGTCTGTTCACAAAGAGCGTATGCAGCAGAACTTTGACGTATTTGATTTCACTCTGAGCACGGAGGATATGGCTGCCATCGAGGCACTGGACAGCGGAGAGAGCCTGTTCTTCTCCCACTACGATCCCAAGACCGTGGAATGGTTCATGTCCATCCTGTAATCTGTAAGATACCGCAGCTCTCCCTTTTAACAAAGGCATCGATACACTATTACTATGTATCGATGCCTTATATTTTCTTATTGTGTTTTCTATTCTTACTCTATTTCCTCTATCCGCTGCTGTCGTTCTTTTTTTACCGTTAAATATTCTCCGGCATAGTGTATCTCTTCATCGGTCGTCAGAATGACTTCCTGCCCCTGCGGCATATCAATATCCGTTGCCACAAGCAGAAGGGAATCTTCCTTCAGCCAGTTTTCCAGCCCCGTGAAAAACTGCGGATCGAAGTGCTCTGCTCCTTTCAGCTCGTTATGATATCTGTCAAAGGAAAAATCCAAAGGAGACAGTACATTATAGTCATAATAGCAGATGCCCTGCCCTGTCCAGAAGCTCGTCACCACCAGATAATCGTAACCGTCCTTTTGCGTGAGGAATATCTGTATGTTCCCCGCATGGGCAATGGCAAATTCCTGTGACCACAGAGGGATGATTCCATATTGTCCGTCTCCCAGATATTCGTAGACAGTTACTGTTCCCCAGTTTCCTGCCTTCCGCAGCGTTTCCGTGAGATCTCCGTTTTCTTCCTCCAGACGGACCTTCGTTACGATCTTTTCCTTGTAGCCGTTATGGGTCAGATCATAATATCCGGTATAGACCTCCATCATATCCGATTCTTCATCGGTATTATCCTCGTCCCCATCATAGGGATAAGTCTTTACTGAAAAATCTCCCAGAGAGAATTTTCCATTCTCCTGCATTGACACCGGTGCCGTTATAAGAAAGCTGGTATCATAAAGCGGAATTGCTATCTGATCCAGCTGAATTCCCACCCACACGGTTGCAAATGGCTGCCCTCCCCGGAAATCAAACCAGATCTGATCCCCCACAATAACATCTTTGTAAGTATTTCCTTCGTATTCCCGCAGCAGAGAATCCAGACTCAGATCTATACTTTCCTCAGGATCTGCCTCCCCGTTTTCGCCCAGAAAATCCACATGAAGTGTCTGAACCCGCTCATCTATCGTATCCGCTGCAAGAATCCGGTCAGCAAAATCTTCGACCACCTGTGTATATTCGGATACTTTCGGAGTTCCTTTCTGTACATCCACATAATAGAGTCCTTCCATGTAAATACCGGTTCCGGTTCCCTGCAAGGTAGAAATAAAGTACTCCTTATCGCCGTCCCCATCATAATCCGCTGCTTCTACGCCGGGTCGTGCCGAATACATGTTTTGCCAGGGGATCTCCACCCGGTATTCCCGGTCACCGTCATGGATCACCAGACAATCTTCCACACCATTGCCCCAGACACCGACCGTCTCGTCATAGGAATAAGACAGCACACCATATTCCCCTTCCGGCAATTCCCGGACAGCCTCCACCGAGATCTGATCCGCTAAGGTTTTCTCCTGATATAGCCCGGTCTGGTAGGTAAGGTTCTCCGACTCAGGTTCCGCTGTTGTCTGTGAGGTGGCCGGAGTAGTTGCGGCGGTTTCCTGACCGATTTCTTCTGTTGGCGCAGTTACCGTGCCTTGACTCTCCAAAGTGTCTCCTGTTTTGCCGCAGCCTGCCAGAGAAAGTGCCATGATCAATACCAGTAATCCACCGCTTATTTTATTGTGAAGTCTTCTTTTGTACATACGCCCTCCCCTGTAGCCGGTAAATACATTTTCTATCTTTATCATATCTAACGAATCTGTTAATGTAAATCCCAAAAAGTGCCGACACCCTGCTTTTCGGTATCGACACCCTTTTATCTGATTCCTGTTTTATAAAAATCCCTCGGCTTTGATGCCTACGGAGCAGGGCTTAGACTTTTTGACCCTGGCATCCTGTCATACGCGGTAGCGAAGCCATACCGCATCGCTGTCGAATTTCTGTACATCCATAAGCTTCAGGCCCGTTACATCATGATCCTGCGCCAGTCCGTCGAATACTGCGGGCATACCGCCTCTTCCGTCGATACCGGCGCCGACTAGCAGGCTGATCTCATTCAGCAGCCCAGCTTCCAGAAAAGCGGTATTGATCTTGGGGCCACCCACGATTCCCATGCGGGTTACGCCGAATTCCTCTGCAAGGATCTCCGATGCTCTTACGAGGTCTACATGACCCTCTCCGCAGGCGATCCAGGAAATATTCTGACGATCCAGATAATCCAGATATTCCTTCGCCACGCCGGTACTTGTGAGGATCAGGTAGGGCTTTGCTTCCCCTTCGGATCTCGGCCACAGTAATCTTCCCCGGGAATCCACCACCACTTCATATCCCGCTGCTTCTGCTTTTTTCGAAAAGCCTTCTTTTCCGTAAGCTGTGGCATCCTTCGGAACATACTCTCCCGGCTCCGCCATTTCCAGTTCTGCGGTCACACGTCCGCTCACGGTGGTGGGAACATCCAGTTCTTCCAATGTCTGGTAATATTCATTTACCCCACGAAGCTTGGAAGTCATGGCGCAGTCGATTCTTCCGTCGATGGAAGTCATCATGTGACATATAATATATGGTTTTTTCATTTCTGCTCTGTCTCCTTTTCTTTTTCAAACTACTGAAAATCATTCTGAAGACATTGTAATGCCTAAAGTTAGCTTTAGGTCAAGAGCTATTGTTTTACATATCTCTGATTTTTACTATTTGGCTTTTCCGGCAATGTCATTTTTATTAATCCTAACTCTATGGCAGGCCTGATATAATTTTTTCGAAATGTTTCCTTGGATTTCAGATGCAGAGCCTCCATAATCGCATTAGCAGTATAGGGAACATCGTATTCCATTACTTCCAGCATTCGTTTTACATATTCTGACATACTTTCATTTGTCTTATTTACCTGTATAATAACTTCATCTAATACCTGATCTATCATACTCAACATAAATTCTATAAAAACATCTGAATTTCCATTCACATGACATTGTGCTATTGCATCATAATATTCTGCCTGGAATCTTTCAATCTGGCTTTCCAACGGAATATATTCAAACACATTTCTCCACCGGTATAGCATTACCGTATGCCATAATCTGGCCATTCTTCCATTTCCGTCTGCAAAAGGATGTATAAACACAAATTCATAATGAAAAACAGCTGACATAATAAGCGGATGTATTGTCCCTTCGCTGCTTTTAACCCATGAAAATAAATCCTTCATCAGTTCATTTACCATATTCGGCGGCGGTGCCACAAAAATACACCGATCTCCGGAAAAGACACCCTCTTCCCCTTTTCTGAATACACCGGATTCACCTACTGTTCTATAGGTCATTATTCCATGGACTTTTTTCAAATCTGACATGCTTTGAGGATTTATTTCCGAGATTTTTTCATATGCAGCATATGCATTTTTCACCTCTTGTATTTCCTTTTGATCTCCCAATACAAGATGACCATTGATGACATCTCTCACTTCAGTCAGAGACAAGGAATTTGCTTCTATTTTTAAGGAAGAATGAATGGATCTGATTCGGTTGTTTTTCCTTAAATGCGGTCTTGTCTCTAATTCCTTATGGCTACTTATTTTACCTACTTTTTCAGATATAGAAGAAACAAGCTCCAACATTTTATTTGAGATCGTATATGGCGGTTCATATTTTCCCATTTATGTCACTCCATCTTGCTTATTATCTTACTTATTATCTTACTCGTTTTGAATATTATTAGCAATCTTTTTATTTTAGGGATTGCATAAATAAAGCACTTCCGCAAGATCCGCATCGATTCCGACCGCCTTATTCTCGATCTCCTTCGGCACATAGGCATCACCCTTATTGATGCAGACGTAAAACGCATTCCGCCAGTTGTAGGCATACTGCCAGAAATTGTATTTGATGATGCCGGGGGTGTTGTAGCCGACGCCAAGTTCCAGAAATACGACGTTTTGTCCCCTGTGGTCTTCCATGAACTTCTCATACCGCTTCGCTGCGGCATCCCATCCGGCGTCCTGTACAAAGGTATTGTCGGCCCGGAGGTTCATGCTCATGGGTCTGCCACACCTCGGGCATCGAGGCACCAGTTCCGTGGGCACGGTGCACCGGATCTGCGGACCTTCCGGTACCACCAGTTTTCCATCCTCGATGCGATAACCCTGACTTATTACCATCTTTTTCACGGTCTCTTCGTTATCGTAGGTTCCATGATGGCAGGGTTTGCTGCACTGGAACAGGCCGTAATCTCCCTGGGTATAGAACAGTCTGCTCTTATCGAAGCCCGCTTTCTGGAAGCAATGATCCACATTGGTGGTCAGTACGAAATAATCCTTGTCCTTCACCAGCGCAAACAGCCGATCGTAGAGATCCGTAGGTGCATCCATATAGCGGTTCACGTAGATGTACCGGCTCCAATACCCCCAATATTCTTCCAGCGTATCGTAATTATAAAATCCGCCGGAATACATGTCAGAAAAATGATATTTTGCCGCAAAATCCGAAAAATACCGGTCAAAACGTTCCCCGCTGTAGGTGAAGCCTGCTGCCGTGGACAGCCCCGCTCCGGCGCCGATCACAATCGCATCCGCCTGCCCGATTTTTTCTTTTATAATCGCTAATTTAGTTAAGTAGCTGTCTGTAGATTCGTTCGTCCTCTTCTTTGAAAACATTAAATATCACCCTGATCTTAGAATTTGTCTTATTCTTATATTCTTTCACCGTCTGTACTGCCAGTTCCGCCGCTCTCTCATTGGGAAACATAAATACTCCTGTAGAAATACAGCAGAATGCGATACTTTCCACGTTATTTTCCTCTGCGATACGCAGACAGGATTCATAGCAGGAACACAGCAAACGCTCATGTTCCCCTGTCAGCCTTCCCTGAACGATGGGACCCACTGTATGTATCACATAATCGCAGGGCAGGTTAAATGCCGGTGTGATCTTCGCCTGTCCTGTGGGTTCCGCATATCCCTGACGCTGCATGATATCATTGCAATAATTCCGCAGTTCGATCCCCGCATAAGTATGAATGCAATTATCAATACAGTTATGACAGGGCTGATAGCATCCTGTCATACCGCTGTTGGCAGCATTTACGATCGCTCCCACCTGCAGTCTGGTGATATCTCCCTTCCAGAGATAGAGATCTGTGGATAACTCCTGCATCTCTGCCAATGTGACAATACCCCTCCTGGCATTTTCCTCCGCAAGATAAGCATCCTGAATCTGCCGGAATTCTTGATCTATTTTCCCCGGCATCCGGATATTCATAAGAGATCTCAGAAGCATCTTCTGCTCCTCACTTTTTTCCGGAATCCGCATTTTAGCATACTGCGGCTGTTCTTCCAGCAATTTTTCAATTAAATAGTTTCTTCTCTCACTCTGATTCATCTTCTCACAATTGCTTTCACCGGACAGTTCTCATAGCAGTTTCCGCAGTGCAGGCAATGGTTCTGCTGAATCCGGTACGGTGTTCCTTCTTCTATGCACCGCTGGGGACATTTCGTACGACATTTTCCACAACCGATACATTTTTCGGTGATGTTATACCCTTTTTCTGTTATTGTACCACCACCCAGCCTATATGTATCGCGGAAAATGGGATTTACACCGAGGTTAAAATATTCCACTTCCGCCCGGTCGATGCAGAAGATGATGCCGATGCTTCTCGTATCCCCCGGATAGACATTGGCCAGATAGGGCTGCTCCTCAAAAATAATATCCCGCCATTTCGCCTGTTCCTCCTCTGCCACGGCGTAAGCCCGCCCGGACATGCGGATCATTTCTTTATATTTTGTATAACAGAGGATCTGTACTCTGCCATCCTCCAACAGTTCCTTACAGAAATTCTTGCCTCTCGCAGTGAAAAAATAAATGGCATCCGGCTCATAATGGATGGCGCTGATATTGCGGATCTGCGGTGCACCGTCACTGTCCACCGTGGCGAATGCCAGCACCCCCACCAGTTCCATTTTTTTTAAACATGTTGCTAAATCCATTCTACCAGCCATACCTTTCCCGCTGTCACAATTCCAGCGAATCTAAATTTCGAATTACCATCGGTTGCCCATCTTACTCTACGATCTTCACTCTGCCTGGTCTTCTCGGTTTGCTGTGGGGCTGCTCCCCGTTGATATACCCCAGAATCACAAATCCCTGACAGGAATACCCTTCGGGCACTTCCCAGTCCCGCATAAGCTGTCTGCCCTCTTCGGAGGCAAAGGTCTCAGGGCCTCTGGATATAATGCAGGAAGCAATCCCCAGTTCCGTCGCCTGTAAGATCATATTTTCCATCATGCAGAAAGCATCTGCTGTCTTGAACAGAAAATTATCCTGGCAGAAGACACAGACTACTGTAGGTGCATCGTAGAATCCGTTCGGAATGGCCGGATCATCAATAACACTGGGCTGCTCTTTGGACACATAATTTCCCGCCAGATGCGTGCGGTCAAAATGCGCCAGATTCATTTTCCCGATCCGCGTTGTCAGTTCCTTATTATGGATGGCCACCAGCATGCTGCGCTGTCCGCCGCCGGCATTAGGCGCGTAATTCCCCGCTTTCAAAATCTGTTCCAGCGCCTCCCTCGGAATCTGCTCTTCGGTATATTTCCGGATGGAATGTCTTGCCTTGATAATATCCATCAGTGTCATAACCTACAACTCCTCTCCCGTGATCTCATTTCTCGTTTTCCAGCACTGAGGATCCGCGCCGTAGAAGTCTCCGGTAGTGCCGTTTGCCACGGCGGGGCATCCTCTGCACCATGCTTTCAGTTCGCATTTGCTGCATTTCTTGAATTTGTCATAATCCCTGTATTTCTCCATCTGGCAGACCCAGACGTCCGCCAGCCGGTCTTCCCAGATATTCGCCACTCTGCTGTCGGTGACCCTGCGACAGGCCATGATGTCCCCGTTGGAAGAAATGGTGATATGGCAGTTGCCGCAGTTACAGCCCCCATAGATCATGCCGTCTTTCGTGTTCTCCGACAGTTTGAACTGACCGGTCTCGTATTCGTACAACGTCCACAGATGGTCTTTTCTATTAAAATAGGTCTCGCATCCCGCTGCCTCATATGCCTTGAACTTCGCATCGCAAATCTCCAGAAGCCTGCGATATTCCTGCGGCGTCATGCCGGTATCCACCTCGCCGCCGGTGGGCACATACCGCGAAAATGCAAATACCTTAACTTTCGCTTTCACTACTTCATCAATAATATCCGGTATCTCATTCATATTTGTCTTTGACACCGTACTCATAATAATGCTTTTGATCCCCGCCCGGTTCAGACAGCCGACCTTTTCCAGTGTCAGGTCGAAACTGCCGGGCTTACGGAACCAGTCGTGAGTCTCTCTCATACCGTCCAGAGACATCTGGTATTTCTCACAGCCACATGCTTTCAACATGCGGCAGATCTGATCATCCAGATGGAACGGATTCCCCATCAGGGTAAACGGAATGTCCTTGCTTTTCAGCAGAACCATCAGTTTCCAGAAATCCGGATGAAGGATAGGATCGCCGCCGGTGATATAGAAATACGGAACTCTGTTGTAAACCTTGCAGAAATCCTCGCAATTCGCCACGACCTCCTGCATCTGCTTCCAGGTTATGCTCTTTAACTCCTTGCAGCCTTCTCCTGAAAAAATATAGCAGTGCTTGCAGCGCTGATCACATTCATCTGTAATATGCCATTGAAAAGAAAAATAGCTTTTCATCCTGTCCCTCTCCTTCTTTCTCTTTTGGATTTACTTACTTATCAGAAGCACCACACGCCGTGCCACAGGCTGCGGGTTTCTCTGCAGGCTTGTCTGCTGCTCCACACGCGGTTCCGCAGGCCGCAGGCTTCTCTGCAGGCTTATCTGCTGCGCCGCAGGCCGTTCCGCAGGCTGCGCTTGTCTGTGCCTTGTCCTGTTTGTTCCATCCGAAAATGTTTGCTAATGCCATTTTTCTTACCTCCTGTAATGTATGTATTCTCAGGCTCTCGCCCCGTTGCATCTACAGAATAGCAAGACCCTGCTGACAAAAAAAGTACGCACTTTTTTATTACATAGGCACCTTTTTGTAACCTATGGACGAATGCATAAGGTTATGTTACATTGTCTTTGATACTTACATCATATTTTAGACTTTTAGGAGGTAATCGCATGTTGACGAAGGACGAATTGCCGGAATGCCCGGTGGCAACCACAGTGCAGTTGATCGGAAGTAAATGGAAATTGTTGATTCTGCGAAATCTGATGATGCGCCCCTGGAGATTCAATGAATTGAAAAAAAGTCTGGAAGGCATCAGCCAGAAGGTTCTGACGGATTCTCTGCGTTCCATGGAAGAAGACGGCCTGATCACCCGGACAGTCTATCCGGAAGTACCTCCCCGCGTGGAATATGCACTGAGTGACCTCGGCGAGACCATGCGCCCTATTCTCAATGCCATGCAGGAGTGGGGAACCAACTATAAAAAAAGTCTGATATCTTAACAAAGGGGGAACACATATATGAAAATAGAAAAAGTTGCGATTTTGGGTGCGGGAGCCGTAGGTTCCTATATAATCTGGGGATTATCCGAGTGTAAAGACATCCGGCTGGGTGTTGTGGCCGAAGGAGAAAGGGCGGAACGATTGAAACAAGGCTGCCGGATCAATGATGTTATCTATCATCCGGAAGTATGGAGCCCGCAGGAAGCCCACGGAGCCGATCTGCTGATCGTGGCACTGAAATACGGTGCTTTGCCGGGAGCCATGGAAAGCATCCGTGCAATCACCGGAGAAAATACAACGGTAATGAGCCTGATGAACGGTGTCGACAGCGAGGAACTGATCGCTGAGGCCATTGGCGCTTCCCATCTGATCTATTCCCTGATCAAAGTAGCTTCCCATCAGGAAAAAACCGGATATTATTTTGACCCGGAGACCACCATTGGAATCGTCTTCGGCGAAGCAGCGGCTCCGTATCACAGTGAACGCGTGCAGGCCATCGAGAAACTATTTGAAAATACCGGAATCCATTATCGTGCAACGGAATATATCCGGGAAGAAATGTGGAGCAAGTTCCGACTGAATGTCTGCAATAATCTGCCACAGGCAATTCTGGGTGCCGGCGTGGGCTGCTATCGGGACAGCATTCATATGAAAGCCATAAGTGATGGATTGAAAAAAGAACTGGAAGCTATTGCAGAAGCAAAGGGAATCGATATTAGCAAGGCAGACGTTTCTTCTGCCCGTGGAAGTGCGGTGCCTCCTACTGCAAGATATTCTACTCTACAGGATCTGGATGCCGGACGGCACACCGAGATCGATATGTTCTCCGGAGCTTTGATGCGCATGGGTAAGGAACTGGGGATTCCGGTTCCCTATAATGAATATACTTACCATATGATCAAAGCTCTCGAAGAGAAAAACGATGGAAAATTCGATTACAGCGGAGCAGAAAAGGCAACCTGTGCAAAATAAGGTTACTTTAGAAATTCCCGCAAAACGTCTTCCGGGCGCGGTGTATGATTCGAATATTTTTCCCGAAGGGGCGCCGCCGCACCGTCCATAATGTAAGGATGTCCCACGATATCCAGCATGGATACGTCATTATAGTTGTCACCGAAAGCCATAACATCTGCGAGGTCAATATCAAGGATCTTGCAGATGGAGGTGACACCTACCCCCTTGTTGGCAAGCGTGGTATCGATCCAGAAAGGACCCGCTACCGCGCAGTTTGCCTGTTCCCACCGGGGAACAAAACGGTCAGCGTAAGCCCCTACGCCCTCATGAAGATACACAGAGACCTTTACGATGTCCTCCGGAATCTCGGAAGGGTCCTGAATGACCTGATAGTTATTACCGATGAAACGAATTCTGTCTAACATTCCCAGGCCCCGCTCCATCAGATAAGCCGTATTTTGTCCGGAAAGCATAACTTCGCCCTGTCCGTCACTCCGGTTCCACAAGTCTTCGGCAATCTCTTCTGCCAGTGCTCTTGGCATGGGATTTTTCGCAATACATTGCTCATCCTTATAGATCACGCCTCCGTTTTCACATAGGAAAATACAGCAATCCGCTACCGGTGCGAACAATTTTCGCAGGCTGGTGTACTGCCTTCCCGAAGCCGGGCAGAACAGAATGCCACGTTTGTGGAGTTCTCGGATCTGATCAAAGATCTCGCCTTCCAATTCTTTTTTTCCATATTGCAACAGTGTGCCGTCGAGGTCACTGCAAATTAATCTGATACCCATAAACGGATTCCTTTCTGCCTGAATCATATTTGCATACAGTATAGCACAATTGTTATTGTCAGGCTATTTGGTTTTAGGTATCCGCAGTGATTCCCAGATTTATTTTCATTTTTAAAATACGTAACACCGATTCATTCAGCCGTTCTTCCGTGATCTCGCCGTTCTTCACCGCCTGGATCACCGCGGGAACCTGTACTTCAAAATCGGTACAACACAACATATCATTTCCTGCCTGTACTGCCCGAACGGCAATTTCAGCATCTCCCGCGAACTGCCGCACTCCTTCCATGACCAGATCGTCGGTAATGATCACGCCGTCAAATCCCAATTCATTGCGTAAAATATTATGTACCGGTAAAGAGATGGACGCCGGTACCTGATCATCCATGCAGGAGACAACATTGTGGGCCACCAGTACCATATCGGCTCCCGCACCTATTCCTGCCTGAAACGGCAGAAAATCCGAATTCACAAAGGTCTCGTAGGGGCGCTCATCATAGGCAATACCGGTGTGAGTGTCGGAGTTGTTGCCATATCCCGGAAAATGTTTCAGGACACTTCCCATATGCTCTTCGGACATAGTCCCCACGACCGTCTCCACATAGACTGCCGTCTGCTCCGCATCCTGCCCGAAGCTGCGGGCATAAATAAAGTCCTGCGGATCCTGTGATACATCGCATACCGGAGCAAAATTCAGATTAATTCCCAAACTCTGCAGTAATTGACATTTTTCCCGGGTATCGCTTCGAATCAGATCCCATCCGCCTGCTGCGTACAATTCCTGTGGAGAGGCAAAAGGCGTCTGCCGCAGGTTCGCATTTTTGCTGACACGATTCACTGTGCCGCCTTCTTCATCTACACCGATCAACAGAGGAATCTCTGCGGCATTCTGATAGCTTTGAATGGATGCCGTTACTTCTTCTTTTGTTTTACCGGTAAAATCCCGTGCAAACAAAATATAGCCGCCGAGATGATACTGTGTCACCTTGGATGCCGCTTCCGTCTCCGGGCAGCGGGCGATGAACAGTTGTCCGACTTTTTCCTCTAAGGTCATTCCTTCCAGGATTTCTTCTGCCTTCTGCCCTACGGGATCCACCACTTCCACCGGTTCACTTTCCTCCGTCTCCGGTGATTCCGTACTATCTATACTTTCCGTCATATCATTGCCACTTACATCGGAATCCGACACACTCTGTTCTATGATAGGTTCCGGCTGAACCTCCGGTACTGCTTCCTGCGCAGGATCCCCGGTTGCACGGATTCTCCATAAGAGTGCAATCATTATACCAACACATGCTACAGCCAGTATTACCACTATTGTATTTCGTGCTCTTTTCATCTGACAGTTCTCCTTACTGCTGTTTATCCGGATATTTGATCAGATCATAGAGCTTTCCGTTTTCTCCGAAATCACGGGTACCAGCAAGTTCCATACCAAGGTGCAGGTATTTGTCACACTTGGTCCTGGCATCCGTATCGAGGACCACAGGAACCTGAAGTCTGTTGCCTTCGGCAAATGCCATTTCCATCAGTTTCCGCATATAGCCCTGTCCCTGATAATCTTCCGTGACGCATACCATTCCCACAAAAATACAGGGTTTCTTTTCTTTTTCCATGCGATCCTTCAGATCGGGACCGGCTTTGGACAACACTTTAAAAAATTTCACCAGCTCCTTGAAACTCATGGACTGAAACAATCCCTTCATCAGTTCCATTCCGGCTTTCAGACCCACTTTCTGTCCCGGCAGCTGGTAGGCGATATAGCCTTCTCCTCTTTCTCCGGTGGTATAGAGAAGTCCGGCCTTTAATGCCATGCGGGCAAAGCCGTTAATATATAGTGCCACAGCCTCCCGGTCCCGAAAACAGGTCCACATTCCTTCCTCATCTCCATAGTCATAATAGCCAAACGCATGACCGATCTGTTGAAGCTTCTGTTCCTCTAACTCTTTTACCAGCATAATACTCCCTCTCCTCTGCCAGGCGGTTTTCACCGGACATTCCTTTTTTAATTATTACAGTTTCATGTATAAAAGCGGATATGGATTTTCCTCTTCGTCATGGTCTGTTCTTTTATAAGTCTCGAAGCCCATATGTTGATAGAAACCTACCGCCTGCGGGTTCTGCTCATTTACTGTGACTTCCTGAACGTTGTAATTCCGGATTCCGTACCGGATCAGCTGCTTTCCCAGGCCCTTGCCTCTTTCCGCCGGGGAGAGAAACAGCATTTCCAGCCGTCCTTTTTCCATTCCCATAAAGGCAACCGGCTGCCCCGCGTCATTTTGCGCAACAATCAGATGCTCCACTCCGCGCATGGCATCGGGAACATATTCTTTGATTTTCCCAATCTCCGCATCCGACAGAAATAAGTGCGTTGCCCGCAGGGAGTTCTCCCAGATGGTTAAAAGTTTTTCCAGTAATTCCGGTGTTCTTTCCTGAACTTCCTGTATTTTCATAGTGTCTGCCCTCTTGCTCCCGTAATTATCTCTCACAAACAGCCCTTACCATTTTCACATAATCGTCCATATTTTTCATGGAATAGGTCAGATGTCCGTAGCCGTCTGCTATTTTATACTCCGCCATAGGATATGCCTTTTTCTGCCAGATATCTATGCATGACGTTAGCTGTACCTAACCATCTCACATTATAGCTTATTGCGTTTTAGGATACAACCGATAGTTTCACCGGCCTACTTTCTGTTCCAATTTCTCACGCTGCTTCCCTGCTGTTCCACAAATCCGCGGTGTCCATGCACGGGAATCCGCTCCAATGCCGCTTCCAGTGCCGCAAATTCTTCATCCGTAAGCATTACATTCCATGCTCCCAGATTCTCCGTATCCATGACTAAACCCCATACATCCCATACCGATGGAAGACACTTCTATTTCTCTTAATTTACACATCTGTATTCTCCTTTCCTGCTACACTCTATAATCTTTATCCGTCTTTGTACACAAGCCACAAGTTGAATTGGAAACTCAACCTTTCGTTGGAAGAAATATTGCTACAAAAATAAGAACCTTCAAGTTCCAAAAACTCAAAGGCCCTTATTTACATTCCTTATACTTGTGTTGTTTTCCTCCCAGCAATGATTGCTTTGACTTCCTCTATTTTCTTGTCTGTGGCGGAGGCTATCTGCTCTGCCGACAGACCATTCTTATACATTTTGAGAATGAGACCGGCTTCGCCTTCTTTATGGCCTTCTATGCGACCTTCTTCACGACCCTTTTCTCGTCCGATTGCAATCCCTTTTTCTTCAATTCCTTCACCTAAATTGCACATAGCCCTCACTTCCTCTCGCATATTTTCTTCTATAGGAATATCATATTCATTCCCTATGATGCTCAGTTTTTCATCCACCGTAAGTTCCTGCGACAGTAATGCTCCCAGCAGGCGGTGCAGGTCATAGGTCTCGTCATGTTCCGGCAGTTCCTTCGCAAGTCCTATCATTACGATATTGATCAGATCCAGATTCCCTTTCCATTCATAAGAACCGATCACATCCTCTTTGGTCAGGTGGATATGGCTCATGGTATTCTCTTCCATATTCATGCATACCCAGATGGAATAGACACGCTTGATGTCATCGTAGCGGGAATTCTCAAAATCCCGTTCCTTCTGGGAAGAGACCAGTCTGCTGACATAAAAAATTGCCCGGTTTAAGATCTCGTACTCTCCCGGTTCATCTTTCTGTGCTTCCACATTAATGATGATCTGCGACAGATCGTCCTTCATCCGCACGTAAAAGACAATGTCAAATCGTGCCAGTCCTTCGTTGATCTCCTGATTTTCCGTATTAAAACCGACAATCCGCTGTCCGTTTCTGTCAAGCACCGCGTTGGTCAGTCCCGGCTCCACAGGCACGGTACTGATATAAGGAGTCCCTTCTATACAATTTGCAACCGTTTTGGGAGCCATCCCCTTGAATTCATCCACAGTTTTGATCAAAATCTGTGCCAGAATTCTTTTGTGTCCTACCAGCCGCTTCACTCTTGCATCATACTGTGCTTTCAGATCGGCTGCTTTTACTGCATTCTTCAGTTCTGTGTTCAATGAATTTCCTCCTTTTGTGTCAGGCAATTATAGATATTATCAGACGCAAAAGGATTCTATACATATCTATATTATAGCTTACCTGTTTTTGTGATACAACTGGTTTTCTGTGGTGTTTTTCCTCCCCTTATTCTTCTGTTATATTATCTTGGGGTTTCGGCTGACTTTTTCATCAAAGTCTCAGACATCAGCTTTTGCTGACATAGAAATTTTCATAAGTGAAATGTACTTATAAGTAGAGTATATCCTTTTTTATAAATTATGCAATAGATATATTTCAAAACATAGCATAAAAAGGGATTCTAAAAGATCCCCTTTCAACCTTGAATACAGGACAAATGATTTACTATCTGCTTTCGTTTATTTCCACCCAGTGCGCTTTTGTCATTACATTTGTATGGCCAATCCTTACTTCATTCAGTAAAGGCACGGGAACCTTTTCGCAGGTATGATGGTATACAAAACCGACTTTCTCCTGCACTCTTTTGGATTTCTGATTCCCCTCATAATATCCACACCAGATAGTGTTCATCCCAAGATCTTCAAATCCATGGCGCAGAATTTCTCTTGCGGCCTCCGGCACGTAGCCTCTTCCCCAGAAAGGCTGTCCCAGCCAATAGCCCAGTTCACACTCGTCTTCACGGTCTGTCATATCCGTGTGGCCCTTCAGTTTCAACTCGATGGCACCGATTGCTTTCCCATTCTCTTTTTCACAGATAGCATAGCACTCCGGGCCATTGAATACATTCCTGATGACATCAAGGCTTTCTTCTACGGACTTATGGGGTGGCCATCCTGCAATGGGGCCGACTTCCGGATCTTTTGCATACTCATATAAGCTCTCAGCGTCTGCCTCCGTCCATTTTCTTAATATTAATCTTTTTGTTTCCATACACAATTTCTCCCTTAACCTCTTAGGAATTACCGATGCTCCCATCCAGATATTATCCTCTTCCTACCTCATGTCCCGTAACTGCCTCGAAATGGTACTTTGCGATTCCCAGATCAATGTTGGAGTAAAATCCTCCCAACGATCTGGCGGTTACCACGCCATCCTTGCATTCAAAAAAGAATTTCTGCTGGTTCACGGCTGTG
Organism: Acetatifactor sp.; assembly: GCA_050873925.1. Taxonomy (GTDB): domain Bacteria; phylum Bacillota; class Clostridia; order Lachnospirales; family Lachnospiraceae; genus Acetatifactor. The sequence goes on along the minus strand of JBNMJR010000008.1, from coordinate 9,421 downwards.
GGGGCAAGGCTTACCGCTTCCATGCCGGCTGCAAACCAGTCGGTCTCCGGATCTGCCTGCCCAAGTTCCTCTATAGGTTTACTCTTATGGGGTACTCCCTGTGTCACACCATAGCCCAGAGATATGATAATCAGCAGCTTCTGTCCCTTTTTGATCTGTGCCTGCGATTTGCCGTGGGTCATGGCCACCCAGCAGGTATTCAGACCAAGCTCCTGACATTTCAATACCAGCTTTTCTCCGTAGTATCCCGCCTTTTCCTGCTCCTCTTTGCCACCGACAATGGCAATATAATTCTTCACATTCTCAAATTTCCCATAATGCGCCATAAAAGAATCAAAACACTTCGGTTCCTCATAGAAAACCTGGACTGACAGCCCGCTTTCTGCATTGATCTCGTTTATAAATGCGTCAATTACCGTTCTCTTCTCCTGCTCAATGGCCTGATCCTTATACTGACGCACACTATGTCTGCCTTTTATGATTTCTAAAATATCCATGTTATCTTCCCTTCTTTTTCATCTCATAATAGCGGTTCTTATCCCGGTACATTCTCTCATCCGCAACCGCCACATTTTTCTCAAAATCCTTGGCATGCTCCAGCCAGACGCTTCCGATGGAAGCGGAATACCGGTCATTCCATGAGCCTTGCAGTCGTTCCAGCTTCTCGTTAAATGCTGTTTCCGTTGTGTCAAAATCCAGGATCACGAATTCGTCTCCGCCAAAGCGATACTTTCTTGCTCCTGGGAAAATATCCGTTATTATTTTTGCAACCGATGCAATCAGTTCATCCCCTGCACCATGTCCCAGACCGTCATTTACTTCTTTCAGTCCGTTTACATCAGCGAATACCACTCCCACCGACCGCAGACTGATCTCTTCATCCTGTTCGATCACAGCAATATCCTTGTAATAGGCCTTGCGATTGCGAAATCCGGTCAGCGCATCCAGTTCCAGATCGAAGACCTGCGAATGGATCTCCATGAACTGCTCCAGTGATTTTACTCTTTCTTTTTCAGAATACTTTATGATTCGATCCTTGTAATCATTTTTCTCCTCCAGAGCCTCCAGGATGGCATCTTTATCCTCTTTTTTCACCGCATAGAGGTACTTCAATTCGGCAAAAACAAGTCCAACCTTGATCTCATCAGGATATTTTTCCATATACTGTTCCATCGAATGCAAAATGACATTCATAAGGTCCTCATCCCCGGAATCCAGTCCGCACCGGAACAGTTCCTTACAGGCATCCATAAATTCCGCCGCATACATATCACCTATTTTTGAAAGGATCAGCTGCTTGTATTTCTCATATGCTTCCTTCTGGCCCAGTCCAAAATAAAGAATTGCCGCACAACGGGTAACATCATCCGGAACAATCTCCTCCGCATGATACTGTTTTACACTGATTTCAAAAGCTTCCAGTGCTTCCTGCAGCCGGTTCAATTTCTGAAGGGAAATGGCCTTATTGATATATACATATGCCCCCATCTCCTCATCGCAATCCTTCAAAACTTCTTCCGCAAACTCTATATTCCGGAGCGCTTCTTCATAATTCTGCTCCGCAATATACGTCAATGCAATATTATTGTATTCAAATGCATAATAAAATACAGCCTTGTTTTCCCGGGCAATCTTCAATGCCGTCTCATAGAAAAAACGGGAAACACTGTATTCCGCCTCGCAATGGGTCGCCACTCCCATCAGATTAAAACAGGACAGCAGTTTCGAGGTATACGGATAGCTCTGATAATCCACTACGATAGGCTCCATGATTTCTATGGTTTTTCTGAAATCACCCTCCTGATAAAACAGTTGTCCGTAACAAAAGCTGGCATGGATACGCACCTCTGTTTTCTCCTGTTTGTTCTTCAACAGCTGCTCATAAATTTTCTTCTGCTCCTCTGTTGACAGAGTGTCCCATTGTTCTTTTTGTTTTAAAAACTCTTCGTAGTTCATGTCGATACCCTCTGTTAATACTTCTCCCATGTGGAAAAAGAGAATAGCCCAGTGCACTCTCTGAACTATTCCCCTTCTACTTCGTAGGCTTTCTATGCATAAGTGTATCATGAACGAACGTATTTGTCGATTTCTTTACCGCAAAAGCGGCGTACTTCCCGCAATCTTATTTCCTTTTTCTTATGCGCTGATCTGCGCCACTACATTTACGTCCACCACAATGATCTCGTCCATGGGCACTCCAAAGACTGCTGCCAGCACCACCAGATTATCCAGTGTCGGCATTGTTATCATGTTTCCTCCTGTTCCGGCACATCCGACAGTACATCCCAACGACTGTGCCGTCAGGAATGCACTACTCAGAGGCCTTAAAATTGTAAATCGGTTTCATTATATCTATGATATCTACAGATTCCCGAATCACATCGATGATGTCATCCAGAGATTTATAAGCCATGGGGGCCTCATCCAGTGTGCTTTCATTTACGGAAGTCGTGTAAACGCCCTCCATCGTCTCGATATATTCCTGCATTGTCAGCTCATTTTGGGCCTTTGTCCGGGACATGAGCCGGCCGGCTCCATGGGGTGCGGAATAGTTCCACTCTGGATTTCCCTTTCCTACCGCCAGCACACTTCCGTCTCTCATATTGATGGGGATCAATACTTTCTCCCCCTTATGGGCCGCGATCGCACCCTTTCGTAAGATCATTTCCTCCGTATCAATATAATTGTGAATGGTGTGAAATGCGCAAGTACCGGTCATCCCGGTTCTCTCCAGAAGGATCTCCGCCATCTTTTCCCTGCTTCTGCGGGCAAATCTCTGACAGATCTCGACATCATACAGATAGTTCTCCAGATATTTTCCCTCCAGATAGCAGAGATCCTCCGGCATGCTGGCCGGACTCTCATATACCTGCCAGTGCAGCTGCTTCAATGCTGCCTGAATCTCCTCTTTTCGTCCCTGCTCCTTATAGGTCCGAATGATCTCATCGCGCTTTTCCAGATACTCTCCGTAACCACGATTCAGATTGATTGCCAGCTTTTGATACAACTCCGCAACCTGTTTTCCGAGATTTCTGCTACCGGAATGGATCACCAGATACTTTGTACCGTCCGCTGCCTCATCGATCTCGATAAAATGGTTGCCGCCACCCAGCGTTCCCAGAGATCTCTCCAGGCGCCTGGTGTCCTTCAGCTCCCGATAGCACCGCAGATCTGTCAGGTCAAATCTCTCCTGTCTTCCCTCCCAGACCTCACGGCCGGACGGGATATAATGAGCCGCTGCATCGACTTTTTCAAAATCAATGTCTCTTTTTCCAAGGTTGACCGTATACATACCGCATCCTATGTCCACACCGACAACATTGGGAACCGCCTTGTCTGTAATGGTCATGGTCGTACCGATCGTACATCCCTTTCCGGCATGTACATCCGGCATAATGCGGATCTGTGAACCCTCCGTCATTGCGTAATCACACATGCGCCGGATCTGCTCTATGGCATCCTCCTCTACCACCTTGGCATAGCAGAGTGCTGTATCTACCTTTCCCTTAATCTCTATTGGTTTCATTTCATCGTCACTTCCTTTTCTTTGCAATAAAAATACCGCTCACCTGTCATCTAAGGTAAGCGGTACGCTAAACATGTTCTTCTACACTGCACTTGAAACTGCCCGTCTACTCTGCGGACCCGGGTGCACTCGTCAAAACACAATGTTCTCGCCTATACTTTGCCTTAAATGTATACAGAAAATCAAAGCTCTGCTCAGGTTTACTGAGAAGTGCCAGCGGCTTACGATCATTATTCAGCTGTTCTAAACGATTCATTGCTGTCATGCTTTTTCTTCTTCCTTTCTGTGGAGCTTTTTATCTCCGCCTGTCTTTCACCTATAGCTTACAATAGCACAGAATATTTCTGTTGTCATTATACCTGTGGTATAATATATAAAAAATATACGTCTGTCCGATCACATCTTCGGCTGATACTTCATGCTGGATACGTTATAAACAGTAATAAATGCCTTGGGATCCAGTTCATTGATAAATTTCATTAACTTCTGGTACTCGCTTTTATCTACGATGGTGATGATCTCGTTGTGTTTTTCGAAATTATAGGCACCGGTGGCTTCGTAGATCGTGGCGCCGCTGTGCAGGTCTCTCGTGATAAACTGACGCAGTTCTTCCTCTTTTTTCGTAATAATGCAGACACGCCGCTTGATATTGTTGTCGAAAATAAAATGATCCAGAATAATTCCGTTGAAATAAGTACCGAGGATGCTCAGCACCACCGTTTTCTTGTCGTATACCAGCGCCGCGGACAGAGCCACACACATGCCGGACAGAGACATGGCCCTGCCCAGTTCCATATGGAGATATTTGTTCATGATCTTTGCCACAATATCCAGACCTCCGGAAGAAGCATTCCGGTTAAACAGAATGCTCAGGCCCACACTGACCACCAGAATATAACAGAGCACATCCAGCTCCTGACTGTCGGTCAGGGAGCCGAAATTCGGAAACAGAAACTCAAAAAGTCCCAAAAATACCGGCAGCATCACGCTGGTATACACGGTCTTTACTCCAAACTCTTTTCCGCAGGTGACAAATCCGATGAGCAGCAGTACCACATTCAGGATCATCGTAATGGCCGACAAAGGAAGCGGGATAAAGTTGGACAACACGATTCCGAGACCGGAAATACTGCTGACCGACGCATGGCTTGGCACCAGAAAAAAGTAGACTGCTGCCGCAATGATGGCTACCGCCACGGTCAGAATCGCTGTTTCTTTCAGAATTTCCGTATAACTTAACTTTTTCTTCATGATTGCATCTTCTCCATCAATATATTTTGATATATTTTAATCTGTTTCTACACTTTTTTATCTTATCACACCTTTTTCCCTTTTCCAACGGCAAAAAAGGCAGCAATGACTTTTTCTCATTACTGCCCCTACACTGTTTCCACCTTATAACAAATCTACTATACGATAACTCCGATCAATGCCACGATTCCTCCCAGAAGTAGTGCCAACGGAAGGCTGAGCAACAGTCGGAGAAAGAACCATTTCCAGTGAAATGCGTAATCATGATAAAAGGTTCCGGTGGCGATATCCGCCCGCTCCGCGATGGTAGATACCTTCATTTTCTTTAATCCCATCTCCCGGATCAGATCATAGCCGAGAACGATCAGCCTCTCCTTAATCTCCTTCCGTTCTTCCTCTGTAAAATTCGCCGGCATATCACACCTTCTTTTTCAATGAATATTTTATAGATTTGTTCATTGAAAAATTATAGCATCTCATTTTTGAAAATACAAGATTACTGCACAAAAAAACAACCGTAAAAAATACGATTGCTTTTTTGACCATTTTATAATCGAAAATAAACCTTTCCCTATGCGATCCGCTCTTTGATCGCCAGTCTTAATATACCGATGTATAAATCTCTCCGTCCGCGCAGTCGAATGTCACCACATCCGAGTATGCATAATTGCCGGAAGCATCCCACATTTCAAAGATCATGGCATAGCTGCCATCGTAGAGAAGAGCTTCTCCGAAGGACGTATCTGCAGTCACCGTCAGATCTTCGGCAGCGTACATTTCAAAATCATCATCTCCGCTATAGGAAGAAAGCATCCAGATCGTAGTGATCTCGTCTCCCTCTTCGAGAAGACGCAGCTCTTTGCTGGCCATACCGGAATCGTCCAATCCCTGACTTGCACCAATGATGGACCATGCTTCTTCCGTAAAGTCATAGGCAACCTGAAGATTGTACTCTTCCCCATTCAGCAGGATGGGTACGGAATACAGATTGTAGTCGTCACCTTCATAGGAAAGCTCCATGTACACCAGGTGGCCGTCAATAGCACCCCAGACACCACGGAAATTATCGTAGAATACACCGTTGTCCCAATCCGCTGTCATGTCATTATCGGTACCGAGCAACATCATCTGGTCATTATCGGGATCCACATAATACAGGGAAAATCCGATGCCTGCCAGTACGTCTCCGGCATCTGCACCCAGTGTCAGATAAGCGGTTCCCTCGTCATTCACATCCAGAGGTGCATTGTCCCAGTCCTTGTCTGCCAGAGTAACAAGTTCCGGCAGTTCCTGAATATCCAGAGATGCCAGATATTCCTCTCCACCATCTGCCAGTTCTCCGGTCAGTTCATAAGCATAAAGATATTTGAAAGCCACACCGGTTCCCATATTGATGTAACCGTTGAAATCATCCACATCACCGTTATAGGAATAGTAACAGCTTAAACCGGTGGCTTCGGAACGATACACGCCGCCCACGCGGTAAACAATACAGTCATCCAGTGCATCGGATACACTCTGCGCCGAAGGAAGCATCCATGCCGTCTGACGGGCAAGATGTCCTAAGTCTACCATATTGGTATATCCCTGTTCTCTGGTGTTACCACCGTAATTCTCTGTCTGCGCGGCAGCCCGGCCCAGTTCTGCGAAGAAGCCCGGCTCCTCGGTTGCTACCACAAACGCTTCCTGTCCGAAAGCCTCATAAGCATCCAAGAGCGGTGTCAGTTTTGTCAGATCTGTCACAGACAATGTCGTCTGCTCTTCGGTTCCCACTGCTTCACAGCCTTCATAATAGGAATTACAGATGGCAATTCCCAGAGCATCGCCGCTCATTCCCGGATTTTCCGCCAAGGCTCCCAGCCAGCCGGTATAGTACCAGCCGTTACCCGGCTCCACCTCTTCGGAACCTACCAGATATTTTGCAAAATTCTGAAAGACTGCTGCCACATCAATGGTAGCCATCAGACAGGTATCGAAGCCAACCAGCTCCAACGCGGGATTTTCCTTGTCTGCCGGCCATACCGCATCGAAAGCCTGATACATTTCCGACAGATCCAGAGAATCATAACCGTAAATTTCATCAAATGCCGCACCGTTTACAGAACCGCCGCCGTGATTCCAGAAGGTAACCGCCACTTTGTCCGCGGGATAGTTCTCATTGGCAAAGGCAAGGAACTCATACAGTGTCTGGGCTTCTCCCATATCTGCCGTATCCTGCTCTTCCAACAGCTGAAGTCCCTCGCTGTTATAAAGCCACCGCTGGATCTTGGCCGAATCCATATATTCGTTCTGCCATTCCGCAGCACCGCCGGTCTGGATGACCACATTGACATTCTCCGGCAGGTCCACCTGTAGCATTTCCTCCAGATCCGTGGTAGCAAAGCCGCCATTCGTCTCCAGATCACTTCCGCACAGATACCAGTACACGGCCCAGCTGCCATCCTCTGTCTGTGCTTCCGACCGTTCTGTGATCTCCATCCCCTGCGTATCATCCACCAGAACGTCTTCCTCATCTCCACATGCCACTAAGGAAAGGCACATGATCAGTGAAAGTAATACTGCTAAAAATCTCTGTTTCTTTCGTTTCATAGAATTCCTCCTCATAGGTTATCGTTGTTTCCTGCAAGTGTATTATATAATAACTTGCCAAAGGAGGATGCTTTTCTGTATGAATCGTCTCAAAAATGTAGTGAATCGCCCCTGACAGGCCACAGAGAGGGGCCCCAAATTTTTTTCTTGACTATCATTTTATTTTTCTGCTAAAATACAAAAGTTGTTAAAATAATGAAATAGCAAAGACGCAAACAGGACAATAAATGTCACCTATCCACTGTCGGACGGATGGGCATATTTATTGTCCTTTTTTGTTGTCGGAAAGGATGAAAAAATACTATGAACAGAAAAACAATGCCGAAAACAAGAGGAGAATCCCTATTTTTTACAGCCATTACCGCATGGATGATGGTCTATATCATGACCTTATATAATACGGTACTGGCCACAGGAAGCTTTACAAATACCACTTTTTTCATTGCTTTGAAAGGCATGTGGATCGAATATATCATCATCGGATTACTTGCCTATTTTGTATCCGGCCATCTGGCAAAAATCTGTGCGTTCCGCGTTGTGCAGCCCGGGGACCGCCCCATTTTCATTATTTTTGCCATACAGACCTTCACTGTGATCTGGCAGGTTGCCTTTGCCAGCGTGATCGGTGTCTGGCACGGATACGGCTTTACTGCCCATTTTATTCCAAATTATCTTATGACCTACTGTAAAAATTTCATTATGGCATTACCCTTACAGCTTATCATTGTAGGACCGCTTGCAAGACTGATCTTCCGGACATTATTTTCCAGACGCACTGCTTAATGACAGCTTCTTTTGCATTCTTTTTAAAAATACATATCCTGCCAGGCAGGCAATCAGTTCTGTGATGGGAAATGCCCACCAGATCAAGGCAACACCCATCTGACCATTTCTGACAAAGACAGAGAAGATTCCCGCCAACGGCAATATGATCACCAGCTGCCTGAGCAGTGAGATCACAAGAGATTCGATACCACCTTCCACCGCCTGGAAAATTCCCTGATATGCTACGTTGATTCCCGCAAAAATAAAGCTGAGGGAGATGATCCGCATGGCACTGATAAAATATTCTCTGGACTGTCCGGCATTAAATAATGTTGCAAATGCCCCCGGATAGATTTCCGTGATCAAAGTACCTATGATCATCAATGCCACGGTATATAAAATACCGTATTTGATTCCGTCCCGGATCCTCTTTTTGCTTCCCATTCCGTAGGCATAGGCAATGATCGGTGTGATGGCGTCTCTCAGGCCAAAAGCAAGGAATAATACAAACTGCTGCACCTTATAAAACAGTCCGTATGCCGTCTGTGCAGAGGGACTAAACTTCAGGATCAGGTTCATGACATAGACCATAATAGACATCAATACCTGTGCAATGATTGCCGGAAGTCCGATGGCATAGGTTTCTTTTATAATTTCAAAATTCGGCTTTATATAGCTGATACTATGCTCAAACTCTTTATTTAACTTTATATGGAAAATAAAGAGCAACAGCGCTGATGCAACCTGCCCGATCACGGTAGCATAAGCCGCACCCTCTACTCCCATCTCCGGAACCGGTCCCAGTCCATAGATCATAATGGGATCAAGAATGATATTTACAACAGCTCCCACGACCTGACCTATTGTGGAATAAAGGGATCTTCCGGTTGCCTGTAACAGCTTTTCAAACAAAGAGAAGAAAATGATTCCGAAAGAGATCACACAGCAAATTCTCAGATAGCCGGTTCCCATGAAAATCACCTGAGGATCCACGGTCTGGGATGAAATATATGCCTTCACTCCGAAAATTCCAAACAATAACCACAAGACATATATTACCGCTCCCAAAAACAGACTGTTTCCTGCCACTTTCGCCGCTTTTTTCATATTTCCCTGTCCCAGTGTCATTGCCAGAAGTGCATTGGTTCCCACACCGGTTCCGATTCCGATAGCCACCATAAGCATCTGCACCGGGAATACCAGTGTCAGCGCATTTAACGCCGCTTCGCTTCCCACTCGCATATTTCCGACGAAGGCACTGTCCACAATATTGTAGACTGCCTGCAATGC
>JBNMJR010000007.1:0-31302 GCA_050873925.1 Acetatifactor sp. | reverse complement strand
GTTCTTTGGTCCCTCCTTTTCCTCCCGCCTTTCGCAATACCTTTTAGGTATTATTATACTTCTATTATATGTATTTCACATTATAAACGCAATATGGTAAATTATAATCATCAAAAGGAAGTCAGGCGCCAGACCCCTTAAACGTAACAACTCAACTTGTTTTAGAAAGGTTAAGGGTGACTATTATGAAGAAGATTATGGAAAAGGTTAACGAGTTTTTTGACGAGTATTACAAGAGCTTTGCTGAGAAGTTCTAAGTAACGAAGTATCCTTTATTTTTTGATAGAAGTGTGTTTTTCACGCTCATATACACAGAGGAAAACAGCAGATCTGGCGGGATCTGCTGTTTTTGTTTGTTAAGGATCAGGCATGAAAATAATATCCGTCTCCATCATTTTTTAATTTTCCGTCTGCCACATTTTCCAGAAAGCCGGTGTAGGGAATGATCTCCTGTCCTTCCTTCCGGGAATAATCATAGACAGCCACCAGTACATGATAGTGCGCTCCTTCCCGTATGGCTTTCTTCATCTGTTCGTTGCTCAGGCGAATCTGTTTTCGTACATAGCTTTTCCGGGTATGCGTCTTGATTTCGATATATTCCTGCACCGTCGCATCTGTCGTGCTGTCTGTCACGCGAATATCCCATCCTGCCTGATGATATGTATCATTATCCGGGTATTCCAGTCGGACGGTTCTTGGTACACCACCATTTTCCCCCTGCAGCAGGATCTTGCTGTCCGTATCCTCGCTGACGGTCATTCCCTGCTTTCTATAATAATTCTTTACACAGGTCAGGACATATTTTTCTCCCAGTATACCGATCTCTCTGCATTTCTGCCGGAGGGTATCCTCTTCCAGCCCAAGCCACCCCATTTCCTTCAAAAAGGCTTCCTCCAGTGTAACACCGCTTTCTTCTTCCACGAAATCTTTCGACTGTCCTGCCATGGGGTCTGTTTCCTTCAGGCCATGTTCCAGCATTTCCTGCCGCTCCAAAAGCTTCCGGATCATTTCCTCCGGATCCTCTTCACCGCCACAGTCCAGTAAATTCATGATTTTCTCTAACCGGTTGGCCTTTTGCTGAATCCGCACTGCCGCCCGGGGTGTCAGAAGTTTCATCTGGTCCTCTTCCCTGCTGAATGCCGGAAAGTATTCTCCCGCCTCCGTGGGATGTTCCTGAATCCATGTAAGCAGCATGGAACACGCCTCCTGATACTCCATCTCCGCATCGGAAAGGTTCTGCCTCGCCAGAAGCTGCGTTACCACATTATTGATCTCCATTGCCACTTCCCGGTCGCTGCACACCACAGCAGTAACCTTTTCACTACAGATCTCTTTGTGCAGAAGTTTTCGGTAAAAATTACACTGTTCCGATAATCCCCTTAAGGCATACGCGATTTCTTTTAACGTTTTCTCTTTGATTCCATCTTTTTCCAGATTGTATAAGGGTACAAATTTTCCTTCCTGATTCGGGTAAATGGCAAGACCGTTATCTTCATTCCGGTACTGGTAGCGAAGCCATTTTTTGTAAAACAGATTCAGCCATTCATACACGTCTGTCTCACTGCCCAGAACCTGCTGTCCAAAGTCCTGCACCTCCGTATATCTTGTGATCTCACGAATACAGTTCTGCAACAGGCCATGATAAGACTGGAACCATGTGCCCTCTCCCAGTTTCTCAACCGCTTTTTCTTCGCACGCGTAATCAGCCATGGTCTCCTGCCGGTAAAACGCCCGGATCAGATCATACATCTCACGGTCCGGTCCACAGGCCGCCATTTGCAGCCACGCCTTTTTCCAACGCCCCATGTACTCTGACTGTTTTATAAAATAATCGCGCACTGCAAAATTCTCATTCGTCTTTGTGGTCAGGTAATTCGCCAGACGGCTCCACTCATACATCGGGATTCCGTTTACGCCCTCTGTTCTGAAATCCTTATGCAGCAAAACACTGCGCAAGGAACACCTCTCCATATCCGTTCCCTCTTCCCGTGGCGGCAGGGTGTCCAGCACTTCCGTTACATCCTTGAGTTCTTCCGGGATCCCCGGATCCAGATAAATCTCCTGTATGGTCCGCAGGTTCCACACGCTCCCACCCTGTAACTTCTGCGCGGGGAAAATAACAGCTTCTCCTACATTCACCATAGTACGAAGTATCTCATTTTTCATTGCCAGTAAATAGATTTCCCGGCACCATCCCGCCTTGAAACCGGGATCCTCACTCCCGGAACGAAATTTCCTCTGTATAAAAATTTCTGCCTTCCCCAGCAGTTTTTCCAGAGAAAATATCTTATCCTCCTGCGGTCCGTATCCAGAAAAAGCCCCATACCAGTCCTCTGTCCCCAAGGCATAGTAAATACTCCTGATGGGTTCCAGAAGTTTCTTCAGGCCTTCGATTTCTTCCGGGGTGTCTCCTTGCAGAAGATATACTATAGGATGTGCCAACGGCAGTGGGCCCCAGGCAGTTTCCAGCAATGGTAATTGCGAGATATAATGATATAACTTCCTGTAAATATGACGCTTCACCCAGTACTCCGACCATTCCCGGTTAGCCTCAAACTGTGGAATCGCAATAATATGCACGATCCCCGGTAACTGATGCGCAAGCGCTTCCGTCAGGAACTCCTGATAGAGTGACACTGCTTTTTCTATCTCCTCTTTGTTCCCCATCGCATCTACGGAAGTAACCTGATCTACCAGTGATATGCCGCTCCGGGGTTCATTGGGATGAAATGCCCGGGAATTGACTACCACAGGAAAACAGAACTTTTCGGAGCCAATCAGTGGGAAATCCAGAAATATTCTGGCACACTTTTCGGAAAATTCCAGAAAACCGCTCTCCTCCGAATAACCGGCCGCCAGCGTCATCCCGTCTTTCTCTATGGAGCAGATCTGATAGCACTCACACTGTCTGCTCTCCCCGCAGTCCACGATCTGTTGAAACTCCGTTATGCACAGCCGCTCTCCCAGTGGTCTCTCTTCGCCTCTGGTATAAAGCACAGACTTCCTCAGATCCGGCAGTCGGTACACCAGTTCCACACTCTCTATTTTCCGGGAAAACAACAGTACATAGAAAATCGTATCCTGTAAATCCTCCATGCCGATCCGGGCAATTTCCCTGCTTCGCTGCTGTTCTAAAAGATAGCGGAATGTCGTATGGAATTCCTTGCGGTCATAATTCTCCAGGCTTAAGGCTCCATCCGCTTCTTCTATCTGCTTCATTGCCTGTCCAATTCCCTGTAGAATCTCCTCTTCCTTATACCCCCGTCTGTCGATCAGCACAGAAAACGGCTTATAAGGCAATCCCTCATCCTTCAGGACTCCGTCCAGCTGAACCTGTTCGCTCAACTGAAAAGTGGTCACGAATCCTGTTCCGAACTGCCCCACGGTCTCCTCATCATCTACTTTGGAAGATACCTGATTGATGATCGCCAGAATATTTTCTACGCGAAAAGGCCGCCCCGTATGGGAAAACGTCAGCTTATCTTCCTCCAATGTAATCCGGATTTTCACCGGCTGATCCGGATACGCAACATCCCTGGCATTCTGCAACAGCTCCATCACCCAGCGTCTCGCCTGATTTACATCGCTGCTGTTGCGGATCCTTGCCATGTGTTGCATGATCTTTGTCGCAATTCCCGCCTGATATACCTTTCCGATGTTCTGAAATATTAAGTCATGATAGTTCATAGCTTTCACCTTTCCAAAGAGTTAGCCCCGCTCTCCGATCCGGATTGCCATGCTCAAGAATAGTCATCATCTACATCATCCTCGTCATCCCATTCTTCGTCCTCCTCTTCTTCGTATGACTCATCCTCTTCCCTGTCCTCATCGAATTTCCTGTCTTCCGGCTCTCCGGATCCAATATATTCTCCGCAATTAGGGCAGTCTCCTCCATAGATGGGTGTCACAAATTCTCCACAATGTGGGCAAAATACATCAATAAACGGATTGTTCATTTTTTAATGTCTCCTTCTATTATTTTTTTCTGTTGCATTGCAGTTATTATAATACAATTTTCTCTTAAAACCTTCCTTGAATCTCGGGCCGGTTATCATTGAATTCTTTCTTTTCACATGCTACACTTTTCTTATATACACTGTAGAAAAGGAGACTGCCATGAACAATTTTATCTATGATACACCGACGAAAGTCTATTTCGGAAAAGATGAAGAGTTGAAGATCGGAAAAATCATTTCCGAATATCATCCCACTAAGGTTCTGATTCATTTTGGGGGAGCTTCCGCCAGAAAAAGCGGATTGCTTGATCGTGTGGAAAATTGTCTGAAGGAAGAAAATATCAGCTTCGTGGAGTTGGGCGGCGTAGTAGCTAATCCGGAGTTGTCTCTGGTAAGAGAAGGCATCACTCTCGGGCAGAAGGAAGGCGTGGATTTCATACTGGCTGTAGGTGGCGGCTCCGTACTGGATTCCTCAAAAGCCATTGCAAACGGACTTGCCAATCCCGAAATTGATGTATGGGACTTCTCCCTCGGCAAAGTAACTCCGGCGAAGACCCTGCCGAAGGGCGCCATTCTGACACTGGCTGCTGCCGGATCGGAGATGAGTTCCTCCTGCGTAATTACCAATGCGGAGACCGGAGAAAAAAGAGGCTACAACAGCAGCTGCAACCGTATGAATTTCGCCATTGAGAATCCTGTTCTCACCTATACCGTAAGCCCTTATCAGACGGCCTGCGGTGCTGTGGATATTGCCATGCATACCATAGAGCGCTATTTCTGCCCCGGAGAGGATACTTACCTCACGGATTCCATTGCGGAAGCCGTGATAAAGAGCACCCGCAAAGCCGCTCTGGACTGCATGAAAAATCCCGAAGATTACAATGCCAGAGCCAATATGATGTGGGCATCCTCTCTGGCCCATAACGGACTGACCCAGTGTGGAAGAGAATTTCAGCTGGTTGTACATCAGTTAGAACACGAAGTATCCGGTATGTACCCGAAGGTAGCCCACGGCGCCGGACTTGCCGCTCTGTGGTGCAGCTGGGCAAGATATGTCTACAAAGCAAATATCAGCCGCTGGTTACAGTATTCCGCCAATGTATGGAATCTGGATATCGATTACGCACATCCGGAAAAGACCATCGAAAGTGCCATTGATCTTCAGGAGCAGTACTACACGTCTCTGGGCATGCCTGTCGGTCTGAAGGCTCTGGGTGTGGAAGAATCTTCGCTTCCCAAGCTGGCTCTGGACTGTTCCCGGAACAAGACACGTACCCTGACCGGTTACAAGCCCTTAGCTTATGATGATATTCTTGCCATTTATCAGATGGCATACGCACGCGGATAGGCCCAGGGCCTGTCCGCAATTATTCTATATGCTTCTATCATTGACCATACAGTTCACGTATAATACCTGTTGCCCATCTGTCTTCCACATATTTTGTATTTTCGTTGATATACGGTATATCAAATGAATATTTTCTGATATTACCTTTGCTCGTAAAATAGTAAAAAGCAAATAGGGAACGATTATCCCATGTACGCACGGTTTCGGTGTAATGATATGCTAACTTGCACCAGTTGGGTATCTGCAAAATATTTTCCTCCGTCCACACCAGCTTATAATATTTTGCGCTGTTTACATAAACACTTCTTCCGGGATGCCGATCATAATACCGGTCCGACCACTCTACCGGCTTATCATTTTCGCCAAAATACATATTAAAAAATTCATCCGAAAGTCCCAAGTGTATATCACTCCGCCTTACCATTAGATACAACCAGTAAAATGCGGATTGAAACGGATTGTAATCAAAGCTCGTTTTTCCTCCCCGCATGTTCCCTTCCCTGCTTCGAATGATTTCTTTGTAAAGCAGGCACATTTTAAAGAACGGAAGGGTCTGCACAACGTCCTTTGCATTGTCCAGCAGCAGTTCCTTGTCCTCCCTGCTGATTTTGCTTTCCGTATCTGTATCCAATAGCAGTTCTAAAATATGGCGGTATCCCTCCTCTGGGAAAATGGAATTAAACTCATTTTTTAGAAAGCAGTTTTCAAAATATCCATTGAAGAGCCCAGTATATTTCTTCGCTATTAAGGGCAGTTTTATGTTTTGGGCAAAATCATCCTTATACTCCCGGAATTTCGGGTTGTTGGAAATGATCTTTCCGCACTCCTCTATGGCGTCTATCGGATACAGTTCACCGTTCGTCCAGTAGAACACTTTGTCTCCCTGTTTCCTTATGATCTCAAGGACCTTTTCATCTGACAGCTGTCCATTATCAAAAGCCTCTTCGTACTCTTTTAACGTGCCAATGATCTCCCTTTTGAAATCTTTCACAGCCTTTTCCGGGTTTTTGTCTAGCAGATCACAATCCATTTCAATGGCATTTTCATCAAAAAATTCGTAAAGATCCCTATCGCACTTACATTCCACACCCTGATCCGGATCCCTGTCAGTACTGTTTTTCTCCACAAAATATTCTATGATCAGATTTATCTGTTTCTCCAGCAGATCCTTTATCTTCTCAATATATTTTTCAACGTTCGCCTTCTGAGAAATATATTTTTTAACGATTTCTTCCGAAAGTATCGTATTTTTAGAGGGCAGATATGTGATCAGGTTCCGCAGGTACACGGACATGGCGCAATAGAAATTCCATGTATTTGTGTCCAGACAGTCCTCCGCGATCAGAAAACACATGTTAATCTCCGGGAACATGCTGCCTTTCTTTCCCATTCTGTCGATTCTGCCGAAACGCTGTTCCAGCGCCGATGGGAACGCCGATATATGATAATTAATGACATAATTGTATCCCGGCAGATTCACTCCCTGCTCCGCGATCTGGTATGTGAGGATCAACACCGTCGGCAGATTATCGTGTCCTTTATATTTATCCAGTTCATAGTTATTCTCGCCCGTTACGATCTTGTATGTTTTCTCCCGGTTCCCATCATCCATATAGGCAGAAAAACCATTCTTCTCCAGGAACTTTCCGATCGCCTCCGCTTCCTTTTTCACGAATCGGGTAAACACTACGAAACGGCTTTCGGGAGAATCTGCGAGGCACTCATTGATTTTGCGGAGCATCACATCGTTTTTATTGTTTTGGGAACGCTCATGTTCCCAGGAACCCTTATATTCCCACAACTGTGGAATCAGGCGTCTCGCCTGTTTCTTTTCATATCCCTCTACATTGATTGACATAATAGTGTCTTTAAAATATCGCGTCACCGGATATGTCTTATCAAATTTACTGCATATCAGGGAATCGGCGTCTTTGCCCTCAGTTCCTATTTCTTCAATCCAGTT
Source organism: Acetatifactor sp. (assembly GCA_050873925.1). Classification (GTDB taxonomy): domain Bacteria; phylum Bacillota; class Clostridia; order Lachnospirales; family Lachnospiraceae; genus Acetatifactor. Next base: position 24,035 of record JBNMJR010000007.1, on the reverse strand, counting down.
TTCATCCAGCTGCGGATTTTGCAGTATTTCCCTGGCAATCGAAACATAGGTATGTAAATCCCGTTTGGATGTTTTAATGGGTGTCGCGGTGAGAAATACAATTTTTTCAGATTTAAGCTTTCTTAACCGGTCGTTTCGAAGTGATTCGTCATTCAAAAACAGCTGGGCTTCATCAATGATCAGCAGACCGCAATCCCCTTCGTTTTTCAGTTTCTCAATATTGGAATAGTGATTATTAATTACAATTATCCGATCCGTCAGCCCTAATGTCTGAAACGGCAGTTTGTCAAACCAGTCTTTAAAAAACTGACCGTAATCGAAATCACTTCCCGGTTTTGCCAGCGCGTTTGTGGTAATCACAGCTACCTTTTTCCCGGGATGGTTCACCAGGTAATCCAGCGCCATAAGCCCACTGCTTATGGTTTTCCCGCTGCCTACCTCATCAAAGATGTAGACGGCATCATTCTCCCGTAATCTGTCACAGTTTGCAAACTGTATGGGATAGATATCCAGTGTATTGCTGTCAATACAGTTGATCCAGCTTCTATTGTATTCCATAGGGCATACCTCTTTTCATTTCATGTAAATTTCTCTGCCATTTCCTATTATGATGTCGGGGGCAAAAGCCCCCGACTTTGATACTTACGGATTTCTTGATCCGCATCCAGCCCATAGGCTTCGATGCACTTTCTCAAATACGCCGGATTCACCTGTTCGATCTTATACCTATCGTAATACCCACACTCAAATTTCTCAGGCGGTGTTCCATAGCGTTTATTATATTCTTTATACTTTGCTATGGTATCTGACGGATTCAGGATCTCCAGTTTCCTGTCATGGACATAGATCCCCACAGCTACTTCTTTACAGAATTCTTCCTCCGATACCGTTTCGTCACCCCAAGGTCCTTCGTTCCACATTGTAACCGCAATGATCAGATCCAGATAAGGAAATGCATAGAGCAGTTTATACCATTCTTCGATAAATTCCCTGACCGTGGGATATTTTTGCGTAATCGCATTCACCCCAATCGTTCCATCCGCATGGATCCAGCCATATCCCGTGGGATAATGATTCTTCTGAATGAGCCAGTTATCAAAATTCATACATCCGATATAATCTTTATAGTTGCAAACAGCACACGCGTAAAAATCAAAAAATCTGTCTGTCCTCCGGATAATATCAAATGCCTGCTCTCTCGTTACGGGTACTCCTCTCATCCGGTAATAGGGGCGGCGGACATTTCGAACGGGATCGACTGACTCATCCCCGGCAATAACGATCTCAATTTCCGAATGCTTTTCATAAACTTCTTTCGGTATCAGCCAGACAATATCATAGTCTGCTTTATTGCTGATTTCTATAGCTCCGGAAATAATTTTTTCATACTCCCGCTCCTTCGTCTCCATATAGGTATTCCCGTATTCATCCGTATATATCGCCACCCCGCAATTCTTTTTCAGATAATCAAATATCGTCATTTTCTCTTTCCTCCTCTGATGTAACGGCACCTAAAATACAGGGCGCCGAATAAGATTACGCAACTACGACGATCTCATCCATGGGAACGCCGAATACCTTCGACAGCACTACCAGATTGTCCAAGGTCGGTAAAGCCTCGCCATTCTGCCACTTATAAACCGCCTGCGGTGTGATGACACCGAAGATATCCACCAGTTGTTTTACGGTCAGGCCGGCATTGATCCGAAGCCTTAAAATATTTTTCCCCGTTGCATTCATATCTATGGTCGGCAATCCTGTCACTCCTTTCTTTTCCTGCGGCAATCTCCGCCCGCAGATCCTCGGTATTCCTTTAGTGATCTATCATTGCGAGCAGTTTGTCGATTTCCTCCTGGGTAAGTCTTTCATCCGTCTTTGACATCACAACTTTGCGCCTTGTAGATGCATAGTCCTCATAGTCCCCATACACGATGTCGAAGTCTGAGTATCTCTTCTTGTATGCTTTGATCTCCGATAGATTATCATAGGCATCCAGCAAAGTGGGATACACCTTCAAAACCGTAGCCGTCTCAATCAGGTTGTCGATACCTTTTTTCGTATAGGCCACCGCAATATACTGTTGTGGATATTTGTCTATCATTTCACGTAACTGCATCTGTTTCTCCCTTCTTTTCTGAGGTTCTGTAATTCATGTTACGCGGTCATCATAACACATATTTTTTTCAGATCATTCCCCGAATCTAGGGCTGCAAAAAAATAATCGAGCCGGTTACCCAGCTCGATTTATCTTTCAAAGCTTTTTATTTTATAATTTCCTGCAGACTTCTCGGTTCATAGTCCATCCACGGCTTCATACATCCCACATTATATGCCTGTATGGGACTGTCACCGGTATGGCGGCAATCATTATCCTTCATTCCTCCCAGACATTTCTGAAAATAATCATCCTCCGGACTGTTGTGCGTGTGACCATAGAGCAGGATCGTACCGCGGCTCATATGTTTCCAGCTGAAAATGGGGTAATGGCACAGCACCAGTTCATAACTCTTACCGCCTACAGAATCCCGGATCTCCTTATAATCACAGACTTCCTGGAACAGCTGCCGGTATCTGAGGTCGGACACATCATCATGATTGCCCCGGATCAGGACCTTTTTTCCCTTCAATATTGCCACCAGCGCGATCAGATCTTCGTTCTTTCCACGCATGCTCATATCACCCAGAATGTATACGGTATCTCCGTTAGTTACCTTACTGTTCCATTTTCTTACGATCTCTGCGTGCATTTCCTCCAGATTCTGAAACGGGCGTCCATCGAATCGTATCGCTGCCTCATGAAATAAATGTAAGTCACTGATATAATAATTCACTCGAAAAATCGCCCCTTTCCATTCACTGTAGCTCCGGATTGTTCCTACTGCTAACGATCCTGCCCTTTATTATAACATGTTCTTCCCCTGTTGTCTTATACCACCGGTTTAATTTAAAATGATTTTCTCCTCCAGCGTTCCGGTCATAATAGTCTCCGTCACCCGGCCTTCATACAGCTTTAATACCAGCTGTCCCAGATCCTCCACGGTAGTGTCTCTCGGTGTTCCTCCCTTGGCGGGATACGTCTCGTTCATGTAGGAACCATCGTAATTCACGCTGTAATAAAAACGCAGTCTGCCGTCTTCCAGCTCCTTAATATCCAGTTCCGATGCTCCGTTGAAACCGGTATTGACATTCTGAAATACCATATTGCGGATCGTATCCTTTGATGCCTCGTCACACACCACGGTCATGGTAAACATCTTTTTCCCTTGGGGATAAATGTGTAACAGATGCTCCGGGTTCTCATATATACTGTCATCCACAAAACCGTAGGAATCAATATAGCAGTCCGGATATTCTTCTGAAAATACGATATGGAGATTATCCCCTTCCGCCGTCCCTGCCAGGATCTCCTGCAGCGTTCCGTCCGTCTGCAGGTCTGCAAAGGTATGGTAGGTTCCCGCAATGTTTTCCAGTTGCAGATCCATTTCCTCCCCCTGCAGAGCCAACATGCTGTCCCTGATGCTGAGTTCAAAATCCGCATAAGAATAGTTGTCCGCCATAGCCGTACAGCCGATATAATAGTCCTGTGGCAACAGTTCATAGGGCTGATAGATTCCGGAGAACTGCTTCGTTACTCCCCCCACCGTGATCTGCACCTTCTCAAAAGCAAGCGGAACATAGACCGGAGCCTTATTGGGGTCGTCCGTGATCAGCGGAGAGCCGTCTCTGGTTTCCAGTCGGAATTTCATGACCACGCCGTCTTCCACGGCCTGCTGCCCCAGCCATTCCACCTGCAGGTTATCCATGGACAGTCCGATAGCTTCGTCCACTACCGTCACTTCACCGTCCAAAGTCATATTATCTGCCGCAATATTCTGTTCCATCTGTGGCAGCCTGTAAGTACTCCGGTAATATTCATAAGCCGTTACGGAGACCGCCGGAATCAGAATTGCCAGCAACACACCTGCTGCCGTCGCTGCGATCCGCGAAGGACTCCACCGGGATTTCTTCTGTGCGGTCTTCGCGGTATTTAACCGGTCACGCAGTGCCTGCAAGCCTTCCTCTCCGGGCTCTATAAAATTCATTTCTTCGTCTAATATCTGCTTCATATTCTTATTTGCATCACTCATAAACAATCCTCCCTGATCACTTTTCTCAGTTCGCCCCTTGCTTTTTTCAGGCGAAACTCCACCGTTGTTCTTGGAATATGCAGGATGTTGCCGATTGTTCTTGCAGACATCTCCTGATAATAGAACAGGATCACGACCTCCCGCAGATCACACGGCAGTTTTTGAATTGCCTCCGATACCAGCATCCGGTCAATGGAATGTTCCACGTTGTCTGCGACATGCTTCCGGTCCGCCATTGCAATCTCGTTTTGCACATAGGTATTTTTACTTATTTCCCGTCTCTGCATATCCTTACAGGTGTTGATGGCTATTCTGGTCAGCCATGTTTTTACATCACTTTTCCCACGGAAAGATGGATACTTCTCATACGCTTTCAGAAAAGTCTCCTGCATGGCATCCTCAGATGCCGCTGTCTCCCCCAGATACAGGTAGCACAGCCTTTGGATGTTCCGGGCGTGATTGTGATATAAGTCTTCTATGATATTGTCTGCTTCCATAACACCCTCCTTTCCTGAAAAATAAGCGCTGCAACGTTATTTTTATATATTAGACGTATTGCCTACGGACTCTCGGAGTGGAAGTTTTCCTTTTGCCAATTCTCCTATATGTCCGGGCCTGCCCCATAAGCCATGCGGAACTGCAGTCCTCCTTGTTAGTTTATCATTGAATTCTTCTTGCAGATTGCTTTTCTGCATAATTTTATGCTATATTGGTGTTGGTTAATCAAGGCTAACTTGCGAGGAGGTATTCCCTATGAAAAACAAAAATTATTTCAAAGTCAGGAAACTGTTACTCTACGGCATGATAGGTGCTGTTCTGACTATGATCGGAGATTTTCTGTTATTAGGTGTGGATTCCACCGGTGCCGTCGATGCATTGGGGCAATATATTCTTGCTGCGGAGAAATTAAGCTATACCCGCATCGGACTGGCCGGTTTCTTTGGTTTTGCAGGCATTCCGATAACTGCTTTCGGTTTCTATGCCCTGTACGAACTGATGCAGGATAAGACAAGCGTTCTCGCACGGATGTATAAGGCTTCCGTCTACGGATACATTGCTTTCGGCGGTGCCATACATATTATCTGCTGCTACCTTGTCACCGGAATGAAAAAAGCTCTCGAGACCGGAACCGGTCAGGAGAGCATGTTATCTGTTATTCTGGCGGAACAGGGCGGCTATCTGATTCCCTGTTTCATCGTCTTTATGGCTTTTTATCTTGCGAATGTGATCACACTGATCCTGAGCATCGCAAAAGGAAGAACTCCGCTTCCCCGCTGGATGTGGCTTATCAATCCCTTTGCTTTCAAGCTCCTGCTGAACCTCGTCGGAAAAATGAGCACCTCTGCCTTCTGGAACGGCATCGCCTGCTCCAATATGAGCCTGGGGGCTTTGATTATTTTCCTTGTGTGGATGGTGGTATTGCTGCGCCGCGGATGAGCGGCGCGACGGACCATCTTCCGGCAAATTACCAGCAAGTTAGTTTGCCTTAAAAATACGGGCTTTTTCATCTCCATATGTCTTTACAGCAAATTATCAGCAAGTTACCGGCAAGTTAAATTTTCTTATTTTCTTCAACTATGCCACAAGATATTGTGTTTTTTTATTTCCCCTTATACTAACTATATTCTTAATTTTTACAATCAGCAAATTGCCAGCAAGTTACTATGCCCAAAAGGGAATATATTTCATATATCTGGGTGCTGTATTCGGATCCAATGGTTTTATTAACTGCAGTCTAACAGCATCCTTAATTAAGCGAGATATGCTTCCTGCTGAAGAATCCTTTATGCCAAAACGTTCTCTTAAAGAACTATTTGTTAACTGCTCTCCTTGTACCTGTTTGATACATGCATGCAGATAGCAAGCTCTCAACTTATCTTCTGGAGACATATTTGTATATGGTAATTCAGAATACAATGTAACTCTTGTACTCGTCTCAAACAGCTCAATCTTCGGCGCCGGTAATTGTGAAATCTCACAAGCAATTACAATTTTATCCCATCCTGTACCAAGTTCTTCGCACATTTTTAATCGTCTCATTAAAGAGGCCAGTTTCTCATTTCTTGATTTGGGCGGATTATCTATTATTCTATCAATATTTACTAAAGGAATTCCTGCATTCGTTATCTCAATTCGATTATCAAAAATTTCAACAACAGGACCTGTTCCTGATATAGATAAATCCTGATGTATTAATGCATTTGCAATTGCTTCTCGTATTGCTAATAAAGGATATGTCGTCTTTTTGTCACGTTTTGCATCCATTATGACCTCTTCTGTCGGAATTAACGCTTCAATATATTTCATTATATTTTCAAAACCAGCGGCATATCCTTTGGTCTCTGTATTTTCTTTTTTCATCAGTAACCGATTATTTCCGTCGTACTGCACTATACGAATAGCTTTTCTTGCTATTTTAGGAAATTTATTCATATTCTTTGCAAAAAGAATTGCTCCTAGATTCGTAATAGCATACATTCCATTCATTTGTTTACTGAGTATACCTTCTTGAATTAAATAATGTGAAATGCCATTTACATCCGAAGGAACTGGAATATTACAAAGATCAAAATATATAGAATAATCCAATAGCTGCACAGCATCTGTAAGAATCAGGTCACCTATTGCTGATTGATCTTCAAATTTTATATTCTTAAGTCTGTCCCATAATTGTGCTTCGACCATTGGATAATCCTTTAATTTTTTAGTGTAGCTGCCTATCCGAATATAGTCCACTTTTTCAAATTTTACAGGAAAAGAAATTGCACTATATATTATGAGAATTCCCACTTTTTTATTATCTATTTCAACATCTTTAAATTCGAAATCTGCATTATCCGAAAGAAGGGTTCTTAACCAATTTTCTAATTCTTGATTTCCTTTTTTTAACTTTGAAGATTTTGTTCTGTTCCTACTATTTCATGTGTGTTATCATCAATCCCCCATATCATATAACCACAACTCTTTTCATATAGGGTAGCGGCATTAGCAAGCGCACAAATATCTTGTCCAATCATTTGGGGATCATAATTATTATGTTTAAATTCAAGCCAAGGTGTTTCTGATGGCAACTGTCTCAATTCACCAATTAGTAATTCCAAATTTTCCATTTTATCCCCCTTTATACATATATTATATAAAAATCATAGCAATATTTGGTTTTAATATCAAGAAATTTGTCAGATTCGTATATATAATATGCTATTTGCATTTTGAGTTTCTTCCGTTTGTTTTTGCCAAAAATGCTCCTGATAAAATCAGGAGCATTTTCAAGCCTTTTGTAATATTCCCTTTTCTACTGCATGTTTTTCCCAATCATTTTCCGTCAAAACCTCTAAAGGCAGTAATCTCACTGGACCGTTTTCATCCTCTTCATATCCCCAGGAGTATCCCGTCAGGAACTCCAACTTGTTTCCGTTCATTCGGGAGGGCAAATCCACCAGATAAGTATAGGCGATCCATTTCAAATGTTTGCATCCAGCCAGGTTGCAACAGGGGGCATCAAATATTTCTGCCGGATATCCATACGCAAAATACGGATTTCCTTTTTCCAGATTTTCATCGCTGACATCTATGGAAAACTCCCTGTTTTCCCCGTGATTTTCAATTCTTTCCACAAATTGAATAAATCCACAGGATCTTCGATAGCCGGTCGCATTCATGTGTTCAAAATAACCATGCATCACAGGATATCCCGTGCAGCATATTTTATCTATTGGGAAGCCCTGAAGGGCATCATACCCAATCTCCCTGAGATCTGTGCCCCGTGTGTATTCTACTGTGAGATTTTCATTTATTCCATGAAGAATAAACGGAATTGTTACTCTACTTTTATCCAGTTCCCTTAAGCTGCCTTCCAAAGAACGATCCCCTCCTTCTGTATATTCTGATAAAATGGTAAAACATTTCCCCACCTTTTCATATTCTCTTTCTGAATATCAATGATAGAAAATACTCTGTCATATCGAAGATCTAATTCTGCCGGCCAACAAATGAACCGTTCTTTTGCTGCATCATTCATTTCATTTTTTACGATGATTGCAATATCAATATCGCTCTCATCCGTATTCTCATTTCGAGCGACAGATCCGTACAATATTACTGCTAACATGTTCTCTGAAAAAATATCTACTAATCCACGAATCAGATCCTCTTTCATTGTATTTGTCAGCATAATAACACCCCATTTTGACTTGAAAATACATTGCTGTTGTTTATACATGATTATATCCCAGCAATTTATTATTCACAATAAAAAATAAGAGAAACACGGCATTTCTACCGTGTTCCTCTCACTAATTAAGTATGCTGGTGGCCGGACTTGAACCGGCACGGGGTTGCCCCCGAGGGATTTTAAGTCCCTTGCGTCTGCCTATTCCGCCACACCAGCGGACGCATCGCAACGCGCGAATCGCGACGTGCGAATGGATGGAGGTGGATTCGAACCACCGAAGCAAATTGCAGCAGATTTACAGTCTGTCCCCTTTGGCCACTCGGGAATCCATCCATGTCAGGCAAAGTGCCTTAACAATGTGAAATTGTAGCATATGTTCACACAAATTGCAAGATGTTTTTTGTTATTTGGCAATATAATTGCAAAAGTTCAGCCCGCGCCATTCGCAAAGTCGCGTTATCACGCTTTCCGTCACTTCGTGACTACCTTTGCTCATAAATCGGCGCTCAACTCATGAACATAGTCGTTCACAAAATCATGCAAGCATGATTTTTGCTCTCGGCTATGTTCATGGCTGAACTGTTGCAATATAATATAAATAAAAAGGATACTGCGCCAGCTGCATCAGTCCGTAGTCGGTTACCTGGTAGCCCTCCTGCTGCAATTCGAAAACTGCATCCGTGCTAAGCTCATTCGGTGTAAAATACCAGAATCTGTCGGAATCTGCCTGGTTGTAATCTCCGTTTACGATCTCATTATCGGGATAGTAATAGTACAGCACGGTCCAGCCCAGATGCTTTACCCCATTGGTGACCATCTGTACGTCTTCCTCCGGAGTACCGATCAGATCCAGTGTCTCATCCGTTGCTACTTTCTGCTGTTCAAAGCTGTCATAGCATTCCCGATAATTCCGGATACCCATGACAAACATGATTGCCAGCAACACCACCAATACGCTTCTGGCGAGAAATTCCAGCCCCTTCCAGGAGCTTTTCTCCAGCTCTGCCACCAGTTCCAACGCACGGCTACTGCCGATCGCCAGCATCACCATCGTCACCGCACTGAGCGGATACAGATATCTCTGTGCCAGCATCGGTGCCATAACAATACTCAATAAATAAGCAAATGCAACAGTTCCAAGGATCGTGCAGACTCCCACCGCCATGGCATATGTCTTGTCCGTCCATCCCTTTACGGAAGGCTTCTGTAACCGTACATTGCCTTTTTCCACAGAAAATACGGCAGAATCCACTACCAATGCCACCACTGTAAACAACACCACCAGAGGAAACACGATGCCGTTCATCCTTCTGCCGCCCATGACAATTTCCAGGCTCTTATCCAGCCCCAGGATCTCTGTCATCCACCAGCTGTTGCTGACAGTTCTAAGTCCCGCATAGAGGAAATACAGCCAGGGCGCATATCCAATGAAAAAGGCAACGATTGCCAGAACACCCTTTTTCCATGTATTCCCGCGATATTTGATCCACACGGCCACGCCGGTGAAAAACATCATAATTCCCACGGCAACCAATGCATAATAGTGGCAGTAGGCTGCTTCCAGTGCCCACAGCACCATACCCGCCCATGTCTTCCTGCTGCCATCGGCAATGACCCGGTAAGAACAATAAAAGCAACCCATCACTCCCAGAAAGGCAAGAGCGTACATACGGACTTCCAGATTGTATTCCAGGCAGGCCTGTCCCAGTCCCGAGATCATTACAAAAAATGTTGCCGGAAGCATACCGAAATGCTTTCGCACAACGGTCAGCGCCAGGATCAGTCCGATGACAAAAGGCACAAAAGATGCCAGATGGAACACCGGCACGCTGAATCCAAACAATGTTCCGAATAATTTCAGCCAGTAGTAATACAGTGGCGGATGATTTTCCCAGTAATACATTACCTGAAGTATGCCGCCAATGCTCTTATCCGCAGTATTGGCGGAAAATGCTTCGTCACCCCACAGCACACGGTCGAACATCATACTGAAGTTTAGACACACTACCAGTGCTGCCAACGCCAGCACTGCTGCCGGCCCTATGTACTTGCAAAAAATGTTCCATGCCTTGCTGTCGGCGATCTTACTTAAAATTCCCCGGATCTTCTCATGTTTTCCGACCTTTGCTTCTTCCACGAATAACTCTGCAATGGTATAGACCAGCATCATGCTGATCTCCAGGCACAGAACTTTCACTGCATATTCTCTGGATTCCAACAGCTTTCGCAAAATCGTATTGCCGTCGTTGCTGCTCACCGACAACAGGATCCAGGGAATGACCAGCATACAGAGCAGGCAGGACAGATAGTGAAAAACATATTCTCCTTTTCCGCCCGTGACAGCCTGTCCATCTTTTTTGTTATTTTTTAAAATAGATTGCCGCCAGATCCCAATGGATACCAGCGGCAACAGCAGGGTAATAATGATGGTGAACATCGAATATCCTCTCTGTCTTTTGTATTTGTAACTATTTATAGGGCGAAGTAACCACCATGAGCAAAAAGGAAGCCTCGCAGAGGCGGTTTTGCGAATGGTGTTCTGAATAGTTACATATATTTATTCTTCTACATACTTCAGGATCGTTGCAGAGGTCTGGGGCATTTCGATCAGGATCTTGCCTGCCTTGATCTCATACTCCGCACCTTCCATGCAATAACCGTCATCTCTGGACTGCAGGATCACTTTCATCTTGCCGGTCTTGGGGGTACCGATCTCCCACACATGGATTTCCTTGGTGATGGGATGATAATTATTGTTGATCAGGATCGCACACTGTCCCTTACGGTTAAAACGTCCGTAAGAAATGAAGTTGTAATCATTCTCCAGCATTTTCAGGGAACCGGTCCGCAGCTCCTCGTTCTCCCGGCGCAGGCGGATAATGTCCTTATGAAATGCCAGCAATACCTGATCCTCACGTCCCCAGGGATAAGTTCTGCGGTTGTCGGGATCCGTAAATCCGCAGACACCGGCCTCGTCTCCGTAATAGATGGTCGGTGCGCCCGTCCAGGTCATCTGGATCACAACACCTTCCCGGAAGACTGCTTTATTGATGCCCTGTTCCGCAGCCTGGGGTCCCAGTGTATTGGTACGTCCCACCTTATGATTCGTTCTCGTCAGGAAACGGGAATGATCATGGTTGGACAGCTCATTCATAGCCACCTGCCAGCTGGGCATGGAGAAGCTGGAGGTATGATGGCGCATGGCTCCCCAGAAGCTCTCGGAATTGCCTAACAGGTCCTCCCGGTAGTCATCGCTGTGTTTCTCCATACCGGTCAGGAACCAGGTCACGGGCTCCATGAACGCATCGTAGTTCATAACAGTATCCCATTCATTTCCCTGTAACCAGTCTCTGGTGTTGCCGTAATGCTCCGCCAGAATAATGGCTTCCGGATTGGCCTCTTTTACCGCTTTCCGGAATTCCTGCCAGAAATGGTGGTTGAATTCCTGACTGTGACCCAGATCCGCCGCCACATCCAGTCTCCATCCGTCCACATTATAGGGCGGAGATACCCATTTCTTCGCCACATGAAGAACATAGTCCATCAGTTCCTGTGAGCCCTCGTAATTCAGCTTCGGCAGGGTGTCATGTCCCCACCATCCGTCATAGGAATTGTTATAGGGCCATGCTGCCTGATTGTGGAAATCAAAATAGTTCCGGTAAGGGCTGTCTGCACTGACGTAGGCACCCTTGTCATATCCTTCCGCATTCTCATAGATGCGCTCTCTGTCCATCCATTTATTGAAAGAGCCGCAGTGGTTGAACACACCGTCCAGAATGACTCTCATACCTCTGCGATGCGCTTCTGCCACCACCTGAGCGAACAGCTCGTTGCTGGCCTCCAGGTTCGCCTTGTTGGTCACGCGGTCAATGTAACGGGAAGCGAAACGGTTCTCCCGCTGTCCATCGGGAAGCAAGTCTCCTTCGTCACTGACGATCCTGCCCAGATGGGGATCAATATAGTCATAGTCCTGAATATCGTATTTGTGGTTGGAAGGAGAGACAAACAGTGGATTAAAATAAATCACTTCAACTCCCAGATCCTGCAGGTAGTCCATCTTGTCCAGCACACCCTGCAGATCTCCGCCGTAGAACTCACGGACATCCATCTGTGCCGGGTAGCGTCCCCAGTCTTCTACACGATGCACCGGTTCTCCGATGTAGCAGTATTCATTGGTCAGCACATCATTGGAAGGATCTCCGTTACAGAAACGGTCCGTATAGATCTGGTACATCACCGCTCCCTTTGCCCAGTCGGGGGTATGGAAACCGGGAATGATAATGAAGTCATAATATTCGTTGACTTCCTGTACCAGGCCTCTCATATCGAAAATACCGGTGATCCTGCCAGTCTGCACCTCAAAATAATAAGATACCTTCTGATCCTCCAGACGCATTACGTAGGCATAATAGTCAAAATCATTATTGCTCTCCACACGTACCATAAGATGCTTCTGCCCGCCGCATACCAGGAACACTCTGTCCACATTATTTCTGGCGGTCCGGAAGCGGATCGTCACTTCGGAAAAGCACGCCGGCTCTTCCGGGATCACATATTCCGCACTGGTATCGGTGAAAAGTGCCCTCCTGTTAAATACAGGTCTCATGGCCGCAATGTATTGCTGATTATATTCTGTTCGACGTAATAGCTCCAGATCCATAGTATCTATCCTTTCTGAGACTAATGTCTTACTATCTATATTATGACGCCGCTTCTGCCAAAGTGCTTTGTCGTCTTGTGCGCTCTGACTGCGTAACACGTCCCATGCACAAAAGCTTTATTTATTATACCCTTTTTCCTTACATCTGACAACTGTCCGCCTCTTTATTAAACGATTTTTGGACAGTAAAAAGGACAGTCTTGGGAGGACTGCCCTTTTTAGAGAAGGTATTTCTTTCTTATGGGGTATAGCAAAAAACTATATAATGTATTGGGGGGGTTACGAGTATTATAATAGCATGCACTCCTGTTTTTGACTATTCTCAAAATTCACAAATATCACAAAAGTGAGTATTCATTTTTGTCTATTTTTCACAAAACCGGTTTGTACAATACTACCAATTCCACGAAACTCCCTCGAAAACCTTTTCCTATACCGCCCCATTATCAGATCTCAGTATTTAAAAAGGAATCCGCCTTCGGCTGGAAAAGACCCTCGAATTCTTCTCTGGTGATCTTCTCCTTCTCTAACAGCAGCTGTGCACAACTGTGCAGTACATCCTCATGCTGTAAGATAATGTCCTTGGCTTTGGTGTAGCAGTCGTCGATGATACTCTTGACTTCCTTGTCGATCTCACCGGAGATCTCCTCACTGTGAGCCTTGGCATGAGCCAGGTCCTTACCGATGAAGACTTCATCATCATCGTCATCATAGCAGATGACACCGATATGATCGGACATTCCGTAACGTGTCACCATGCGGCGCGCCGTCTTGGTAGCTTTCTTGATATCGCTGGAAGCACCTGTGGTGATGTCACCGAAGATGATCTCCTCCGCGATACGGCCGCCCAGAGATACCATGATATCCTGGAGCATACGACTCTTGGTGGCGAACATTTCATCCTTTTCCGGCAGGGGCATGGTGTAACCGGCTGCTCCTACACCGGTAGGAATAATGGATACGGTATAGACCGGTCCCACATCCGGCAGTACATGGAACAGGATCGCATGGCCTGCTTCGTGGTACGCGGTAATTTTCTTCTCCTTGTCGGAAATAATACGGCTCTTCTTCTCCGCACCGATTCCCACTTTGATAAAAGCTCTCTTGATATCCTTCTGTGCAATAAAGGAGCGGTTCTCCTTCGCCGCAATAATGGCCGCCTCATTCAACAGGTTCTCCAGATCCGCTCCGGTAAAACCTGCAGTGGTCTGTGCGATCTGCTGCAGATTCACGTCGTCTCCCAGGGGCTTATTTTTCGAATGTACCCTCAGAATCTCTTCTCTGCCACCGATATCAGGGGTTCCTACCGCTACTTTACGGTCGAAACGGCCGGGACGCAGGATCGCGGGATCCAGAATATCCACACGGTTGGTGGCCGCCATGACGATAATGCCCTCATTGACGCCGAAACCATCCATCTCTACCAGTAACTGGTTCAGAGTCTGCTCTCTCTCATCGTGTCCACCGCCCATACCGGTACCACGACGTCTTGCCACAGCATCGATCTCATCGATAAATACGATACAGGGGGCATTATGCTTTGCTTCTTCAAACAGGTCACGTACACGGGAAGCACCGACACCGACGAACATTTCCACAAAATCAGATCCGGAAATACTGAAAAACGGTACTCCGGCCTCTCCTGCCACCGCCTTGGCCAGCAGAGTCTTACCGGTTCCGGGAGGGCCCTCCAGCAGAACACCCTTAGGGATTCTGGCTCCGACACCGGTATATTTTCCGGGCTCTTTCAGGAAATCAACGATTTCCTCCAGTTCCTCTTTTTCCTCTTTCAGACCGGCTACCTGAGCAAAAGTGACGCTCTTGTCACCCAGTGTCATCTTGGCGCGGCTTTTGCCAAAGTTCATCATTTTGCCGTTACCGCCGCCTGCCTGTTGGGCATTCATCATCATGAACAGGAAAATTCCCACCGCCAGCACGACCAGCATCGGCAGCATATACGTCAGGAACCAGTTCTCCCGCTCAATGTCATTGACCACCGGGTCAAACCCATACTCACGCACCAGGGTCTCCAGTTCGGTGATGTCCGTTGCATACAGCTTATGACTTGCACCGTTCTTCATCTGGATCTCCAGATATCCGGTAGGTGCTTCTCCGTTGGGCTGCACCACGACTTCCGATACATTGCCTGCATCCAGATCCGCAATGAATTCCGCCTTGGTATATTCGTCCGTACGGTTGTTCAACAGGTTGAGACCGAAGATCACCATGATCAAGAGTATGATAAATATAAAATATGAATTGATTGTTTTGCCGTTTTGTTTCAACTTCACGGGCCTCCTACATCTTTGTATCGCTTAATCGAATTCTACCACACCGATGTAAGGCAGATTACGATATCTCTGATCATAATCCAGACCATAGCCCACTACAAACTCATCGGGAATATTAAATCCGGTATAATCCACATGGACATCAATCACTCTTCTCTCGGGTTTGTCCAACAGGGTGCACAGACGTAAGGAAGCAGGACCTCTGTCCTTCAGCATTTCCAGCAGATAGCTCAGGGTTCTTCCGCTGTCCACGATATCCTCTACTACAATAACTTCCTTATCTTTCAGAGATTCATCCAGATCCTTCACGATCTTGACCACACCGCTGGACTTGGTGTCGCTGCCGTAGCTGGATACGGACATGAAGTCCAGAGATACGGGAACGGTAATACGCTTTGCCAGTTCACACATGAAAAAGCTGCCGCCCTTCAGTACACATACAAGGTGTACCTGCTTGCCCGCATAATCCTTGCTGATCTGCTCACCGATCTCCTGGATTCTCTTATCTACTTCCTCTTCTGTTAACAGTACTCTGATATGCTCTGCCATTTTCTTTTGTCTCTTCGCTGTTTAAGCGAACTCCTTTCTTATTAATTGTACCTTTAAAATACGTTTTGTATTCTCCGTTACTTTATAATATTCGCTGATACGGTATCCCACGACCCACAGTACATGCTCTTCCTCTGCCAGGATCGGCAGTCTGTCACGCTCCGTCTGCGGGATCTTCTGATCGACCAGATAGCTTTTCAACGATTTGTGGATCGTTCCGCCTCTGCCGTCAGCAATGGTCAGATAATCGCCCGTCTGCCGGGTCCGTATCACCGGACATTTTTTTATTTTATCATAATCAAACCATTTCGTATACTGATTTGTGGGAACTTCTTGGTTTTTTTCAAGGGCAGCGGACAGGTCACACACGCAGTATTCCACCGTTCCCGCTTCGCATTCCACTGTCCCTTTCCGTCCGTAAGGCAGCTGCAGATCCAGCCGATACTCCCCGGGCACTTCCGTCTTCTCTAACAGTTCCCTGTCAGCCGTCTCTACCGTCAGCAGAACTTCCCCATATTGCCGTCTGCCCCGGATGCCGAACGGAAGGCAGATCTGCCGGTTGCCTTCCCTGGTAAACAATGTCAGCAACTCCTGAATATGCTGATAAGTAATGTCCTTCTGTCCCGGAGACAACCGTTTCACTTCTTCATATAAGAGACGTTTACGGATCACGGGATGCAGCGTCAGAAACGGATCCACGGCAATACATATTACCGCATCCCGGCTGTCCGCCGTATCTGCGGGCTTTCCGCCACCGCCGGTTGTCCGGATGCATCGGTCCGCTGCTTCTTTTGTCTGCAGTGCCAGATAGTCCTCCGTCTCTGCCAGCAGCTCCGCCGTCTGATTCATGTGTGCCACGCAGCCCTTTACAATATTCTGCTCCGCATAAGGCAAAATATGATGCCGGATACGATTTCTGGTGTAGTCATCCTCATCATTGGTGGCATCCTTGCAATAAGCGATTTCCCTCTGCTGTAAGAACTCCTCGATCTCCCACCGCTCCAGACACAGGAGTGGCCGCACGATCCGGTCTCTCACCGGCAATATGCTGGCCAGTCCCCGGATCCCGCTGCCACGAAACAGGTGGAACAGCTGGGTCTCGCTGCGGTCATTACTGTTGTGGGCCACTGCGATCTTCGTGGCTCCCCACTCCCTTGCGGCCTTTTCAAACGCTTCATATCTGGTCCTGCGCCCGGCTTCCTCCTCAGAGATTTTCTCAAGGCGGGCTCTGTCTCTTACCTCCGCCCGTGTCAGAAAAAAAGGAATGCCTCTCTCCCGGCAGAGCTGCTCCACATACCCGGCATCCTCTCCGGACTCCGCACGAATGCCGTGATCCACATGCACTACGGCAATGTCTGTCGGCACTTCCTTCTGCCATTCCAGCAACAAAAATAAGAGGCAAACCGAGTCTGCCCCTCCGGAGATACCGGCCACCACACGGTCACCGGCCTGCAGCATGTGATGCTCTCTGATATATGCAAATACTTTTTCTCGCGTATCCATCCATGTATTCATGTTTTTACTCTATCCTAATTATGGGGAAAAATCAAGGCGGCATCACGCGTTTTCCCACAGACAGAGCACAAATACCGTCATATCGTCCCGGATCCGTCCCTCTGAGGCGCAGATGGCATAGGACAATATTTTCTCCGCGATCTCCTGCGGGTTCTGTTCCTGCAGTCCTTCCAGCATCTGTGCCATGCGTTCTTCACTGTCTTCCATCATATCCAGGACCCCGTCCGTCATCATGACCAGCAGATCTCCCGGTCGAACCTGACACATCTGTCGTTCTATTTGTGCTTTTTGAAAAATGCCCAGTGGCAGGCTTTCTCCGCCTACACAGAGAACTCTTCCCGATGTCTTCCAGAACGTGGCTACACCGCCCACCTTGCAGATTTCACATTCGCCGGTATACAGATCCAGGCTGCAGAGATCTATCGTAGGATGATCGTCCTCTTCATTTTGCGCATACAATGCGGAATTCAGAAGGTTCACTGATGCCTCGGTCCCGAATCCCGCTTCCAGCATTTTTTCCATGAGATCCATGACTCTGCCGCTGCCACGGCTGGCATCCTCGCCGGAGCCTGTCCCATCGGACAGCAACAGGATCAGCTTTCCTTTTTCCGATTCCATGGTGGCATACTGATCCCCTGAGATTTTCTCACCTTCTTTTACCGCCCGACTCACCCCCGTCAGTGCTATGTATTTCGGTTCCTCTGTGAACAGAAAGCAATGCGGCTCCTGCTCCACGAGATATGGGCTTCCCGAAGAGACCTGCAAACGCTTCCCCAATAATACAGTCAGCATATCCGCCACCTGTGCCGCCTTGCAGCGCGGTTTTTCGGTGGACAACGTCATGCTGATCCCCGCTTCTGTCCCGGAATTTTTGCCATCCTTTTGCACATAGCAGAGATCTCGGGCGATGATTCCTTCACTTTTGAGCGCCTGTATCAGACTTTTTCTCTTTTTCTCTTCCAGCGGACAATACCCCAGTTCTTCTCCGGCCACCCGTTCCATGATCCGGGCCACCTCCTGCAGATGATCCCCCATGATCTGTCTGCTCTGCCACAGCATACACTTTTCCAGAATATTCTGCCGGTCCTCTCCCGTAATCTGTATCTCCTGCCGGAAGCTCTTCCCCAGTTCCTCGAAACTTTCCGCATATCCCATCAGCTTCTGTCTGCACAGCAGTGAGATCTGTGCACACTGTTCTCTCTCCAGCCGTTCCTGTTCTTTTTTCCCTATGATCATGGCGTCCTCCCCTTTCTGTCCCCACGATTATAGGGCAGTTTCCCTCTTCCTTTTGTCAAATCGAGGGAGCGGGAGACTTCATTTTTTGCGACAAAAAAAGCAGGTCCACTGTTGAGAAACAGTTTCCCTGCTTAATTATTTTCCTGAAAAAGGATCTCACCTTCGTATACCAGTCCCAGCTTATCCTTCGCTACCTCTTCCACATAAGCCTTCGTCTGCGTGTACTTACCGAATTCCTCGATCTGTTCCGCTCTGGCCTGCTCTGCTTCGATCTGCGCGCCAAGGCTTGCGATCTGGGTATCATAGCCTGCAATCTTCTGTTGTAATTCCACGCTCCGCACCGCAACGACCACCATGATCATCAACACGACCAGGCTCACCAGGAACATACTGAACCGGTTCTGGTGTCTCTTGCGGTAGGCTGCTTTTCTTCTTGCCATACGCGCATCTCCTTTTAATGAATATTTTAAGCATTTTCCTAAGTATAGTCAACTGCTTTTTCAGCCAATTTCCTATAGTTCGCAAGACTTTCCGAATCGGATTCAGCAGGGTATTCAGCCCCAGTGCCACATACTTTACAAAAAGGGGACTGATCGTCCTGTGATACAGGTACATTCCCACCAATGCTCCCAGCACGGCAAACCACCGCAGGTTCCCGTTGCTTTCATGAAACATCAGCAGAAAGACCTTTCCCGCACAGTAGATCCAGAATGCGAGATCTTCCAGAGATACCATACCGGTACTGTGAGCAAACACTCTTCGCAGGATCCGCAGAATATCATACAGAAAAGTGATCCCCATCCCCAGAAGAAAGGAATGCAGCAGAAAAACATTTTCATCCATCAGCGGAACAGCCTGCCCAGGAAAGATTCCTGTTTTTCCCCGGATGCTGCGGTATCCGAATATACAAAGCTGTCGATCCGGCCGTCAATATCCACTTCCCCCTTGTCTAATGTCAGACGGTTCACATGGAGCTCATTACCGCGGATCATCAGCATCCCCTGCTCTGTCTCCAGCAGGATCTCCCGCAGATCAAAGGAAAGTACGTCATTTACCCCATTTACGGTGCACGTCCGTCTGTTGGTCATGGTCACTTTATGCATACGTCCTGTCGCGTTTAAATCTTCCATTCTCTCCATAGCCTCCCATCCGCCGCTCCTTCCGGAACCGGACTTACAATGTATTCTATGGGAAAATATGGCAATTTATACATAGAAAACCCGATATTATATATAGCGGAAAAGTTCCTTGGCTTCTTCCTTTTTCACGGTCTCCTGCACATCCAGGACCTCGACTTTTACCTCCTTGTTGCCGAAAGAGATTGAGATGATATCTCCCTCTTTGACATTGGCGGATGCCTTCGCCGGCTTATCGTTGATCAGCACTCTGCCGCTGTCGCAGGCTTCGTTGGCCACGGTACGGCGCTTGATCAGCCGGGATACCTTCAAATATTTGTCTAATCTCATGCTTTTAACCTCACAATCATCCGTTTTTGAAAAACAAAAGAGACCCGAAAGGTTGTCCCATCGAGTCTCTGAAAATTCAGCTTCTATTATGCGTTCAGCATATCCTTTAATGCCTTACCAGCCTTGAACTTAGGAGCCTTGGAAGCAGCGATCTTCATAGGTGCGCCACTCTGAGGATTTCTACCCTCTCTAGCTGCTCTGCTGGATACTTCGAAAGTACCGAAGCCAACTAACTGAACCTTACCATCCTTCTTTAACTCTTCAGCAACAACATCGGTGAATGCCTTTAATGCCTTCTCTGCGTCCTTCTTGGAAAGACCAGCCTGATCAGCCATAGCTGCAACTAATTCTGTTTTGTTCATATTGAACTCCTCCTGTAATGAGTTTTCGTTATTAATTTTACGCTCGAAAATAGTTCTTTTGAAACGTCTATACATATATATATCTGGTTTTATCCCTTTTGTCAAGGTTTTTCCGCATATTTACGGCATTTCTTCACCCTTCCGGAGAGATTATTGTGTCGATGAAGAAGCGGTTGTCAGATCTACAAACGAGTAAGATACATCCTTCTCTTCCGTATCTACCTGCACCGTATAACTTCTGGTCTCATAACCGGATTTTCGCAGGGTGATCACATGACTTCCGGAGGTTTTCTTAAAACTGCAGGGGGAGATTCCCACATAGTTGCCGTCCAGATATACCTCCACGTTTTCCGGAGCATCAATATGTACACGATAATAAGTCGTTGTGGTATCTGCAGTGGACGTCGACTCCGTGGAAGAGCCGGAAGAACTGCTGCTTTCCGTACTGTCTTCGCTGTCTGAATCCGCTTTATCCAGCTGCACATCCACTCCTGCGGATTCCTGTCCCACCCTGAGATACTGCGTCAGCGACTTATAGCCGTCCGCCTTTGCTATGATCTGGTGAATACCGTATTCCAGCGTAACCGGCTGGGATGCATCCACCTGACTTCCGTCGATATACAATTCCGTATCGGAGGGACTCAGAGAAAACAGCACCATACCGTACTGTGCCTCTGACACTTCCAGATCTCCGATATCCAGCGTGGTCTCCTCGTTGCGGTTGATCACGACATTTTTCGTGCCTCCGCCACCGTTATAGCTGATATCCACCTGATAACTGCCCTCCGGCACGGTTACCAGCATGTCCTCTGTGATCCGCACGATCTGTGTCTGGCCGATCTCCAGCCAGCCTCCCACAAAATTCTCATCGTTGACCAGCCTGAGATAGCCATGCCCCTTGTCTACCGTTACACTGAGCACCGTGCTGTCAATGCCGTGAAAAGTCAGAATATCCGCCGGATTCAGATCCATTTTCTCAATGCTGTGTCCCTGGGAAAAATACTGGGTATCCTTAGACAGCTGGAAAACCTCTTCCCCGATAGTCACCTCATTCCGCACGGTATTCATCTCGTAGCGCTCCACATCGTCATATTGCCATGCCGTCTGTGCCAGCTGCATGGAGGTCAGATGCTTCTGACTCTTCAAAAAGGTCACATCCACGATGTCTCCTTCCTGCAGCTGACTCAGTGAAATTGCCTTTCCGTATTTATCCGCGAACCGCGTCGTTCCGTCCATGGACAGCGTATAGCGTTTGCCGAGATCCAGATTCAACAGTGTGACAGTATTGTCAACATTGTTGATATCCACCAGTACCGCTGTATCTGCCGAATCATAACTATCCGGATTGGTGACAACAAAACCGGTATCTATACGCTCCGCCTGCGCCGTTGGTGTGGGGGTTGCTGCCGCCTGTGTCCCCGCAGCCGTCCCGGAAGATGCCGTCTGTCCGCAGCCGGTAAATGACATTGCTGTCACAAGCAAAAGACTTGCTACAATTTGCCTTGTTTTCGAATACCTTTTGTCTTCGAATCTTTTCAACGTTTTCGCTTCTCCTTTGTATTCCCCTGTTTTTATCTTTGCAGCAGTTTCAGAAATTTTTTTCTGGCCGCTTCCTGTTCCAGCAGGAGATCCAGCTTCTCCTGATTCTTCTCCGGGATCCAGGCTTTCCCGGAATTATAATAAAAATTAACGATCTTCCACAATTTTTCGGGATAAGACAGGCGATAGAACAGATCCTGTCTCTCGTAGGGAGTCAACGGTCGAACGCTTTCATAAGCCGCCAGAAGTACTCTGCCCCATTCGGCATCCCATTCACTTTTTTCCAATAGCTTTCGCAGCAGCAGATACAGGTCTCTCACCGGCCCGTCTGCCTGACATTTCTCGAAATTCACCAGGAAAAATCCCCTGTCCTGCCGCAGAATATTATGATATTGATAATCGCCGTGGCAGAAGCAAAGCGGTTTTTTCTCCCCACTGTCGCAGGCGGCCGTCTCAATCTCTTTCCATTCTTCGCACAGCTGTCTTGCTTCCTCTAAAAAAGGATCGATCACTGCCGACAGCCGGATCTCGAACCAGGTCTTCTGGCTGCGCTGTTTCAAGAATCTGCGGGCCCTCTTGAGCTCCCGGTTACGCTTCTCGTAGTCCCGGCTGGGGAGATATCTCTCTATGACAGGTGCCGGAGTCTCCTCCGTCTCCGGAAATGCCGGTGTAAATTCCAGATCACCGTGCAATTTCGCCAGAAGCCGCATGGCTTCCATACATTCTTCCCTGTCGCGGATGTTGCATTCTCTGCCTTCCCACCAGGTCTTCAGAATATATCTGACTCCGTCCCGATCCGTCACCGATAATGCGCCTTCTTTTGTGACAAGCAATCGCTCCGCAGAGACGGTTCCCTGTTCCTCCAGATGCTTCAGGACCTGCTCCTGCAGGCGCAGTTGTTCCTCTCTTCCGGTATATTCCTTGAAGATCAGGCAGCCCTGCTGTGTATCGCACAGAATCGCTCCCCTTCCTTTTCGGGTACGCAATACTTCTATCTCATACTGCTCCAGCAGTGCCACCGCTCTGTCATTCACTTACAACCCCTCCTAAGATACGTCCTTAACCGTTTTCCGGTTCCTACGCTATCTTATGAGGAAAGCTTATAAAGTATGCTCAATCTTTGTCTGCCGACAGTTCCTTTACTTTTTCCAACAGTTGTTCTCTGGTGTTCTGCTCGGGATGTTCCAATACCAGTTCCAGAAGCTTCTGCAGCATCTCTCCCAGTTCCCTGCCCGGTTTCATGCCGGTGTCGATCAGATCCCTGCCGGTGACCGCCAGTGTCTTCAGGGAGACGCACTGTTTCTTATCTAACATTTCCTGATACAGTTTTTTCCAGAGTTCCAGATTTTCCAGCTTCTCTGTCCGCAGATAATCACTCTGCGCCAGAATATCCGCCCGTTTCACCGGGAACAGCAGCGGAAAAATATCTTCCCCGATCTTGTTCACCGCACGACGCACGATCCGCAGATCCGGTGTCACATCATTACCATAATCATGGTATCTCACCAGACGGGTGACCACCGCAACGGTGTCATTATCAAATCGCAGTCTCCGCAGGATCTTTCGCGCCATCTCTTCTCCCACCGCCGGATGCCCATAGAAATGGGTGATTCCGTCGTCATCCACGGTAAGTGTCGCCGGCTTGCCGATATCATGGAGCAGCATGGCATAGCGCAGGTCCTTCTCCGGTCCGATCTCCATAAGTGCATGTAAGGTATGCTCTCCCACATTGTATTTATGGTGCTTGTGCCTCTGCGGTGTCTCCATCATGGCATCAAATTCCGGCAGGATGACCTTGGTGACACCCATGTCATAAGCATCTCTGAGGGTGTCGGGATGAGGGGAGACCAACAGTTTGGTCAGCTCCACCTGAATTCGCTCCGCACTGATCTTCTGCAAAGTCGGTGCCAGCTTCCGGATCGCCGCCTCGGTGTCTTCGTGGATCTCGTAACCCAGCTGGGCAGAAAAACGGATTGCCCGCATGATACGCAGCGCATCTTCTCCGAAACGTTCTTCCGGATTGCCGACACAGCGGATCAGCTTCGCCTCGATGTCTTTCAATCCGCCGAAAATGTCGATCAGGCCTTCCGTTTCATTATAGGCCATGGCATTGATG
>JBNMJR010000006.1:0-31541 GCA_050873925.1 Acetatifactor sp. | reverse complement strand
GCCCTGTCCCGTATGGCCAACAATATGCACCGCAAGATCACCATCGGTGCGGGGGATACCGTAATTTTCTCATCCAACCCTATCCCGGGCAATGAGAAGTCCGTAACGAAGATCATCAACGAACTGCTCCGCAAGGGCGCAGACGTTATTTTCCAGGATGCCCATGTATCCGGACATGCCTGTCAGGAAGAGATCAAGCTGATCTATACCTTGATCCATCCGAAGTACGCAGTACCCGTGCACGGTGAGTACAAGCATCTGAAAGCACAGGCGAAGATCGCAGAGAGCCTCGGCATCGGCAAGGACAATATCTTCATTCTGTCTTCCGGAGATGTGTTGGAAGTCAGTGAAGAACAGGCAAAAGTAAACGGCAGAGTGCCCGTAGGTGCTATTCTGGTCGACGGTCTGGGAGTCGGCGATGTCGGAAATGTGGTACTGAGAGATAGACAGCATCTGGCAGAAGATGGTATTATGATCGTGGTCATGAGTCTGGATAAAGCCAGCGGAGAATTGGTAGCAGGTCCGGATATCGTGTCCAGAGGTTTCGTATATGTGAAGGAATCCGATGAACTGATCGAGGAAGCCAGACGTACTGTAGATGATGCGCTGCAGGCCTGCCTGGATAAGGGCATCACAGACTGGGGCAAGCTGAAGACCACCACCAAGGACGTCCTCAGCGACTATGTATGGAAGAAGACCAAGAGACGTCCCATGATCCTTCCGATCATTATGGAAGTGTAATAGTAGCGATTGCTGGAAAGGTCGTAAGCAGATGAAAATTACATCGGACGAAAATGTAAATCAGGCTGTAGAACAGATGGTACAGGCGATTCGTAATACCGACGCTTATCTGGAATATCAGAAGCAGCTGGCCCGCGTAAAGGAGCAGCCGGAACTTAAGAGACAGATCGACGAGTTCCGGACCAGAAATTTTGAACTGCAGACCAGTAAGGACACCAACTTTGATAAGCTGGATCAGTTTACCAGAGAAAACGAAGCTTTCCGGGAGAATCCGCTGGTGTCGGATTTCCTGGCGGCGGAACTGGCATTTTGCCGCATGATGCAGGAGATCGGACTTTATGTCACTGATCAGATGCATTTTGAGTGAGCAAAAGGAAAGTCTCGAAGAGACGATTTTGCGAATGTATGGATTGAAATGCGGATTACTTGGATAAGAAAGGACAGAAAACATGAAGGCAGCAAATTTGGCAGGTGCCGTATTGGGCGCTATCTTAAAAGTGGCATTTGCAGTGATCGTGGTATATCTGGTCTACACCGGAGCGTCTACATGCTATGACTACGGTTACCGTATTTTCACTGAGCCCGCGATTTCCAGCGGAGAGGGCCGCAAGATCACCGTGACCCTGACCTCGGATATGTCTGCGACGGAGATCGGCACGACATTGCAGGAAAAGGGACTGGTAAGAGACGGCAAGCTGTTCGCGTTACAGTATCTGTTATCTGAGTATAAAAAGGACTGGAAGCCCGGAACTTACGAGCTGAGTACCGCCATGACCGCAGAAGAAATGATGGAAGTCATGGCCGGACAGACGGAAAGTACGACGGAAGAGACAGTGGAGACCATAGACAACGGTATTGCAGTGACCGGCGAGACGCAGGATGCAACTGCGGCCGTACAGTAAAGTGTGAAATGAGGACAGTATGATCATAGATGAGAGAATGTCTGCGTTTATCGATTCCCTGGACAGCGGGAATCCGGCGTGGCTGAATGAGATTGAAAAATACGCTCTGGAGACACAGGTTCCCATCATACGCAGATCCATGCAAAGTCTGTTGAAATTTTTGCTGAAATTCACAAAGCCGAAGAGCATCCTGGAAGTCGGGACTGCTATCGGCTTTTCTGCGTTACTGATGAGTGAATATGCACCGGAGGATTGTCATATCACGACAATCGAAAAATATGAGAAAAGAATTCCCATTGCAAAAGAGAATTTCCGTAAAGCGGGCCGGGAAGACCGGATCACCCTGCTGGAAGGGGATGCCACGGAGATCCTGAGGGAACTGGAAGGAACTTACGATGTGATTTTCATGGATGCGGCGAAAGGACAGTACATTCATTTTCTGCCGGATATTTTACGGTTGCTGGCTCCGGGTGGACTGTTGATCTCCGACAATGTGTTACAGGACGGTGATATTATAGAATCCCGTTATGCCGTGACCAGAAGAAACCGTACCATTCATGCCAGAATGCGGGAATACCTGTATGAACTGAAGCATCATCCGGAACTGGAGACGGTGATCCTGCCGGTGGGCGATGGAGTGACACTGAGTACGAAGAAAACATGCGACGGGGGAAAAGACTGATATGAAGAAAAAAGCAGGGACACTGTTGATTCTTTTTATAACGTTATTATGTATGCTCAGTGTATGGCCACTGGCATTCGTGCGGAAGGATACAAAGGATGAGACACAGTCAAACGCCTATTTGCTGACCAACAGCGGGCAGGTATACAATGCAGGGCTGGAACAGGTTTTTACAGCGCAGGAATCTGTCTTGAGAAAAGTTGCTTTTGCGGTGGATTTTTCCGGTGAAAATTGTGATGCAATATTTCGGCTGCGTGATGAAGAGGGAAAAATCCTTATGGAGCAGAAGGTCTCATTTGCTGAGGAGGATAAGGACCGCTATTATTACGTTGATGTGGAAACCCGTC
Organism: Acetatifactor sp.; assembly: GCA_050873925.1. Taxonomy (GTDB): domain Bacteria; phylum Bacillota; class Clostridia; order Lachnospirales; family Lachnospiraceae; genus Acetatifactor. The sequence continues at coordinate 28,869 of JBNMJR010000006.1, read as the reverse complement.
TGAAAAAGGGGCATCAGTATAGCTGGTGTGTAGAAATTCAGGATGCAGAGCAGATGCAAAGCGGATTTTTATACACTGCGAACGGGGAGATCAGTGCGGCAGGCAATGAGAAGCTGTATGTAGACGGAGAATTTTGGGACGGGCAGGCTGTTGCAAGTTACACATACGGGAAGCCGCTGAACATTGTTAATGTTTTGTGCCTGTGGGCATTTATAATTATGGCGGGAATTTCCATATTGGGAATCATTACCGGAAGAGAAGAGGGAAAGACGCTTAAAAAAGCGGATGAACTTCTGGTGAAATTTCAGAATGATATACTGGTAGCGGAAATTACGGTAGTTACGGCATTGGTGGTGAGAAGCTGTTTTACACAGGCCGTGGACTGGGATGAAGCATACACCTGGGATATTGTGAAAAACCATTCTTTCTGGGGAGTTATTGAAGCACAATCCATCGATAATCACCCGCCTCTTTATTTCCTGTTGGTAAAGATTGCAGCAATGCTGTTTGGCGATAAGATCATGGTATACAAGCTGGTATCGGTAGCCGGTATGGTGGCCTCCATGGTTTTATGCGCAACGCTGCTCAAAAAAAGATGGGGAGTAAAGGCTGCAATTCCCACAATACTTGTGGTGGGACTTGCTCCGAATTTTATCTTTTACAATATTAATGTCAGAATGTATTCCTGGATGACCTTTTTTGTACTGGCTGCGGCTTTGCTGGCATATGAGATCGTGCTGGACAATGGAAAAAAGAAGGGAAACTGGATATGGCTGGCAATCGTGACGCTGGGAGCGATCTATACCCAGTACTTTGCGGCAGTTCCACTGTTTGTGATCTATGTTTATCTTCTGGTGTGCTGCATTAAGAGTAAAACTTTTCATAAACTGGTCTGCTGCTGCAGCGCCGTTGTGATATTATATATTCCGCAGTTATATCTGGTCGTAAAGATGCTGCAGAGAGACAGTACTTCAGACGAGGATGCTTCCAAGGTGAGCCTGAGTATTAAAGAATTATGTGCATGGTCATTTGATACCAATATTAAATGGTCTGCATACATTCCGGCGGCAGCGTATGTACTGGCAATCGTATTGCTGGTCATACTCTGGAAAAAGACAGAGAAAAAGAGAAGAGACTTTTTACTGCTGACATTAGCAATATACCCTGTGACCTGGCTGATCTGTTGGGCAATATCCCAGAACATGAATCATTTCTGGCATAACCGGTATATGATGGATGCACTTCTGTTCGCATGGATATTTATTGTACTCATATATTCCATGCGGGGAACCGCAATCTGGATGAGCCTTTGTCTGTGGCTGGGAATCCTGTGCCTGTCCTCTTATAGTGTTACCTATGCAAAAGAAATGGAGACAGTACCGTATATCAATGATGCCAGACAGAAACTTGCAGAAGTGCCGGAGGGAGCAGATGTAATATACAATTACGAGACTTATGATACGCTGTATAAATATTATCTTCCGGAATCTCATTTCTTATGGTATGAGGATGTGGATTTTTCCGAACTTGATGGAGATTATGTGTACATGATCAGTTGGGGCGGAGGAGCTTTTTCACAGGAGAAAACAGAGCAATATAATATTACAGTGGAGTATCTTTCTTTTTTCCGGCTGGAAGAAGGAGTCGGAGACGTTGCATTGTGTAAGGTGCATTTTGAAAACTGATACAAGGGAGAATGGATATGACTTATAAAAAACCGGAACTTTTGATCCCGGCCAGCAGCCTGGAGGTATTAAAAACGGCTGTTATTTTTGGCGCGGATGCCGTATATATCGGTGGAGAAGCATTTGGACTGCGGGCCAAGGCGAAAAATTTCAGCAGTGAGGAAATGGCGGAGGGCATCGCGTTTGCCCATGCACATGGAGTGAAGGTCTATGTGACAGCCAATATCCTGGCGCACAACTATGATCTTGAGGGAGCCAGAAAATATTTTGCAGAACTGCGGGATATGAAGCCGGAGCAGCCGGATGCGCTGATCATTTCCGATCCGGGAATGTTCATGATCGCCAAGGAAGTATGGCCCCAGGTGGAAGTGCATATTTCCACACAGGCCAACAATACCAACTATGAGACCTATCTGTTCTGGTGGAAGCTGGGAGCAAAGAGAGTGGTATCCGCCAGAGAACTGTCCCTGGTGGAGATCAAGGGAATCCGGGAGAAGATCCCTGCGGAGATGGAAATCGAGAGCTTTGTCCACGGGGCAATGTGTATCTCCTATTCCGGCAGATGCCTGCTGAGCAATTTCTTTACCGGAAGAGATGCCAACAGAGGTGCCTGCACCCATCCCTGCCGCTGGAAATATGCGGTAGTGGAGGAGACCCGTCCCGGTGAATATCTACCGGTCTATGAGAATGAGCGGGGAACCTATATTTTCAACTCCAAGGATCTGTGCATGATCGAGCACATTCCGGAGCTGGTGGAGGCGGGAATCGACAGTCTGAAGATCGAAGGCCGTATGAAGACTGCGTTGTATGTGGCAACGGTAGCCAGAACCTACCGGAAGGCCATTGATGACTATTTTGCTGATCCGGACCTGTATGAGAAAAATATGGACTGGTACAAGGCGGAGATCTCCAAATGTACTTACAGACAGTTTACGACGGGCTTCTATTTCGGCAAGCCGGATGAAAATACCCAGATCTATGATAACAACACCTACGTGAACGAATATGTTTATCTGGGAATTGTGGAAGCGGTGAAGGATGGTCTGTGCCGGATCGAACAGCGGAACAAATTCTGCGTAGGTGATTCCATAGAGATCATGAAACCCGATGGCACCAATGTGCCGGTCACTGTGGAAGCCATGTACACCGAAGAGGGAGAAAGTGTGGACAGTGCACCCCATCCCAAGCAGGTACTGTGGATAAAGTTATCCGAAACACCGGAGCACTACGATCTGTTGCGCCAGAAGAACGACTGATACCGGATAAAAATTGGAAAAAACTTATCACTAAAACCACGAAAATAATAATTGACCATTATAACGCACATGTTGTACACTGTAATCGATATTATTCTATAGTACACCGAAGGGAAGTAGGGACATGCGCGAAGAATTGAATGTAGAGGAGCTTTTTGCCAGCAAGGTGTTTACTCTGGGCAAGATGAAAGAGAGGCTCCCCAAGAGCACTTACAAAGAAGTGAAAAAGATCATGGATCAGGGAGGAGAACTTTCCCTGGCAACTGCGGATGTGGTGGCAAGCGCCATGAAGGATTGGGCCATCGAGAATGGGGCCACCCATTATACCCACTGGTTCCAGCCGCTGACCGGAATTACTGCAGAGAAGCATGATGCTTTTGTTACACATCCCGATGAGGATGGCCGGATGATCATGGAATTCTCCGGTAAGGAACTGATCAAGGGAGAGCCCGATGCATCTTCTTTCCCGTCCGGGGGCTTACGTGCCACCTTTGAGGCGAGAGGCTATACCACCTGGGATATTACCTCCCCGGCATTCATCAAGGAGACCGCTACCGGTCCGACCCTGTGTATCCCTACAGCATTCTGTTCTTACAAAGGCGAAGCTCTGGACAAGAAGACCCCGCTACTTCGTTCCATGGAAGCGTTGAGCAAGCAGGCGATCCGTATCGTCCGCCTGTTCGGCAACACGGAAGCCACCAAGGTGCTGCCTTCCGTCGGCGCGGAGCAGGAATATTTCCTGGTAGATTCCGCCAAGGCTTTGCAGCGTGAGGACATTATTTTTGCCGGACGTACCCTGTTCGGCGCCCCTGCCCCCAAGGGACAGGAGATGGATGACCACTATTTCGGTGTTATCCGTGAACGTATCGGTGGTTTCATGCACGACGTGAATATCGAGCTGTGGAAACTGGGTGTAACATCCAAGACCCAGCATAACGAGGCAGCTCCCGCACAGCATGAAGTAGCTCCCATCTATGAATCCGCCAACGTGGCAGTAGACCACAACCAGCTGGTGATGGAGACCCTGAAGCGTGTGGCCGGCAAGCACGGTCTGCGCTGCATGCTGCATGAGAAGCCCTTTGCCGGAGTGAACGGTTCCGGTAAGCATAACAACTGGTCCATCACTACGGACAATGGTGTGAACCTGCTGGAGCCCGGTCAGACCCCCAATGAAAATATTCAGTTCCTGCTGGTACTGGCATGTATCATGAAAGCTGTAGATACCCATGCGGATCTGCTGCGCCAGAGTGCGTCCAATGTAGGTAACGATCACAGACTGGGCGGCTACGAGGCACCCCCTGCCATTATCTCCATTTTCCTGGGCGAACAGCTGGAAGATGTGGTGGCACAGCTGGTGGAGACCGGTAAGGCTGACAATCTGAAAGAAGGCGGCGTACTTCGTACCGGCGTATCCACATTGCCGGATTTTGTAAAGGATGCAACCGACAGAAACCGTACTTCACCCTTTGCTTTTACAGGAAATAAGTTCGAGTTCCGTATGGTGGGAAGCGAGGATTCCATCGGAAGCCCCAACACCACCCTGAATGCCATCGTGGCAGAGGCCTTTTGCGAAGCGGCAGACCGTCTGGAAGGTGCGGAAGATTTCGATATGGCAGTCCATGATCTGATCAAGGAATATATGACCGAGCATCAGCGTATTATTTTCAACGGCAACGGTTATGCCAGGGAATGGGAAGAGGAAGCAGCCAGAAGAGGACTGCCCAATATTCCTTCCATGGTAGCTGCAGTAGATACCCTGACCACTCCCAAGGCCATCCATCTGTTTGAGAAGTTCGGTATTTTCACCGAGGCAGAGCTGCGTTCCCGTGCGGAGATACTGTACGAGACCTATGCGAAGACCATCAATATCGAGGCACTGACCATGGTGGATATGGCAAACAAGCAGATCATCCCTGCGGTGATGAAATACAGCAAGTCTCTGGCGGATTCTGTCATTGCCATCAAAGAGGCCGGTGGAGATGCTTACGTTCCGTCCCGTATGTTGCAGCAGATCACAGAGAAACTGACCGAGATGGAGAAAGCATCCGAAGCGCTTCTGGAAGAAGAAAAGAAGGCTTCCGCCATGGAGAGAGGCAAGGAGCAGGCATTCTGCTATCACGATAAGGTCATGGTGGCTATGAACGCGTTGAGAAAACCGGCAGATGAACTGGAAAAACTGGTAGACAAGAAGTACTGGCCGTTCCCGACTTATGCGGATCTTCTGTTTGAGGTATAGAACGCTTCAAAGGTCGTTTTGGATGCCATAATAAAATTTTTTGAAAAAAGGTATTGCATTCAAAAAAAATCTGTTGTATAGTAATGAGCCATAGAGGAGCAATCCTCACAAAGTGAATATTTTCAATGCGAAACGAAGGCGTTTACACTGGGAAGTGTAGCGCCTTTTTTGTTGCTATTCAGAGCCGTAACTATTGTACATCTTCGGCGAATGCTTGCATGCGCAAGAAGATGTAACGATAGTTATTCGGCGAAGTAACTTACATAAGCAAAAGGAAAGCATCGAAGATGCGATTTTGCGCATGTAAGTTCTGAATAGCAACATATGCCGGACGAAGTCGCAGGAAGCATGGAAAATAGCGAGAATAAGGAGGAAACGAAGATGAGTGAAGTATTAAATGTGGAAGAAATCTTTGGCAGTAAGGTATTCACTCTGGGTAAGATGAGGGAAAGATTACCCAAGAGCGTATACAAAGAAGTGAAGAAGATCATTGATCACGGCGGAGAGCTGTCTTTAGCCACCGCTGATGTTGTAGCAAAGGCAATGAAGGATTGGGCCATCGAGAACGGCGCAACCCATTACACTCACTGGTTCCAGCCTCTGACCGGTATCACGGCTGAGAAGCATGACGCATTCGTAACCCATCCCGATGAGTACGGCAAGATGATCATGGAGTTCTCCGGTAAGGAACTGATCAAGGGTGAGCCCGATGCATCTTCCTTCCCCTCAGGTGGATTGAGAGCTACTTTCGAGGCAAGAGGTTATACTGCATGGGATATCACCTCTCCTGCATTTCTGAAAGAGGATGCAACCGGCGTGATCCTCTGCATTCCCACTGCTTTTTGCTCTTACAAGGGTGAGGCACTGGACAAGAAGACACCGCTGCTTCGTTCCATGGAAGCAGTCAGCACACAGGCACTGCGTATTGTAAGACTGTTTGGCAACACTGAGGCTACCAAGGTTGTGGCAAGTGTAGGACCGGAGCAGGAATATTTCCTGGTAGACAGAGATAAATACTTAAAGCGTGAAGACCTGATCTTTGCCGGACGAACCCTGTTCGGTGCACCCGCACCCAAGGGACAGGAACTGGAGGATCATTACTTCGGTACCATCCGTGAGAGAATCGGTTCCTTCATGAAGGACCTGAATATTGAACTGTGGAAGCTGGGTGTAACCGCCAAGACACAGCACAACGAAGTGGCTCCCGCACAGCACGAGCTGGCACCTATTTATGAGACTGCCAACATTGCGGTAGATCATAACCAGCTGGTAATGGAGACCATGAAGAAGGTAGCAGGACGTCATGGAATGACCTGTCTGCTGCATGAGAAGCCTTTTGCCGGAGTGAACGGTTCCGGTAAGCATAACAACTGGTCTCTGGGAACCGATAACGGTGTGAACCTGTTAGATCCCGGCGACACTCCTAACGAGAACATCCAGTTCCTGTTAGTACTGGCATGTATCCTGAAAGCCGTAGATACTCATGCAGATCTGCTTCGTCAGAGTGCATCCGATGTCGGCAACGATCACAGACTGGGAGCGAACGAGGCACCCCCTGCTATCATTTCCGTATTCCTGGGCGAGCAGCTGGAGGATGTGGTAAAGCAGCTGGTTGAGACCGGTGATGCTACTCATTCCATCCAGGGCGGTAAACTGCTGACCGGTGTATCCACACTGCCGGATCTGGATAAGGATGCCACCGACCGTAACAGAACTTCACCGTTTGCTTTCACCGGCAACAAGTTCGAGTTCCGTATGGTAGGTAGTGCAGATTCCATCGCCAGCCCCAACACCACTCTGAATGCCATCGTTGCAGAAGCTTTCTGCGAGGCAGCAGATATTCTGGAGAAGGCAGACGATTTTGACATCGCTGTACATGATCTGATCAAGAAGTATCTGACCGAGCATCAGAGAATCATTTTCAACGGCAACGGTTATTCCGAGGAGTGGGTAGAAGAGGCAGCCAGAAGAGGACTTCCCAACATCAAGTCCATGGTAGAAGCTTCCGAGACCCTGACCACCGAGAAGTCTATCAAGCTGTTTGAAAAGTTCGGTATCTTTACCGAGGCAGAGTTAAGATCCCGTGAGGAGGTTCTGTACGAAACCTACTCCAAGACCATCAACATCGAAGCTCTGACCATGGTAGATATGGCGAAGAAGCAGTACATTCCTGCAGTTATGGAGTACACCAAGACTCTGGCAGATACCGTACTGGCTGTTAAGAGTGCGGGCGCTGATGCTACCGTACAGACTACTGTACTGAAGAGTATTTCCGAGAAGCTGGCAGAGGCACAGACTGCAGAGACCGCTCTGGAGGATAAACTGGCAGAGGCAGCAGGTATCGAAGATCCCAAGAAGCTTGCTTTCTTCTATAAAGATGTGGTACATACCGCAATGGATGACCTGAGAGCTCCCGTGGATGCACTGGAGATGATGGTCGATAAGAAGGTATGGCCGGTACCTACCTATGGCGATCTGATCTTTGAAGTATAAACAGCGTTGTAAAATACCATAATACGTTTCTCTCATTGTGTTGAATAGAGCGAGGCTCACTGCGGAAGCAGTGGGCTTCGTTTGGTATTTGGTGACGGATGACCCCTGTATTATAGCGTTTAAACGGTGATTTCTCAGGAATTGTTCTAATTTTATATATTTTTTTAAAATTTTTTCAAATTAGGTATTGCAAAATGAAAACAAATAGTGTATACTTCATCAAGTAAACGACATAGGGCTATCGCCAAACGGTAAGGCAACGGACTCTGACTCCGTCATTTCAAGGTTCGAATCCTTGTAGCCCTGCGAATGAGAACCTCAGTGGAGAAATCTGCTGAGGTTTTTTGTTGTCCGGAAATGAATGTGGAACACTTTATAGTGTAGAGAGTGTGCATTATGCACAGCATAAAAAATACAAAATTGTGCGAAAAGCACTTGAAAAGTAAAAAGTTAAGTGATAATATAAGCCACAACAACAAATAAACGAAAAATATTATCATTCATGCAAAGAAGCATTTGTAGCGATACGAATGCTTCTTTTTATTTGTTTTTTTGTGGGAGGAAACCGGCTATGGATAATAAATTACTGGAAGTAAAAAATTTACAGGTCTCCATCAAAACATACAGAGGAGAGGTGCAGGCAGTAAGAGATGTCAGTTTTTCCATAGAAAAAGGTGAAGTGTTCTGTATCGTGGGAGAGTCCGGATGTGGAAAAAGTGTGACGGCACAGACATTGATGAAACTGAATCCTTCACCGCCGACAATGATCAAAAACGGTGAGATCCTTCTCAACGGGAAAGATATTGTTCCCATGAACAAGCATGAGATGAAGAGCATCCGGGGAAGAGAGATCAGCATGATCTTCCAGGATCCCATGACAAGCTTAAATCCCACGCAGAGGATCGGAAAGCAGATCGAGGAAGCGGTAAGAGTTCACGAAACGGTAAGTGAACAGGAGGCCAGACAACGGGCAATATCGATGCTGGAAAAAGTCGGTGTCCCGGGACCGGAAGAAAGAATCCTCCAATATCCCCATGAGTTTTCCGGAGGAATGCGACAGAGAGTTATGATCGCTATGGGACTTGCCTGTGATCCGCAGCTTCTGATCGCAGACGAACCGACAACCGCACTGGATGTAACGATCCAGGCACAGATCCTGGAACTGATCAAGCAGATCCAGCAGGAAAAAGGGATTTCCGTTCTGCTGATCACACACGACCTTGGAGTCGTTGCCAATATGGCGGATAAAGTAGCTGTAATGTATGCGGGCAAGATCGTAGAGACCGGCACCTGCAGACAGGTAATGAAGACACCGATGCATCCGTATACAAAAGCATTGCTGGCAGCAAAGCCTACAGCAGACCAGACCAAGGGAGAGAAGCTGGTATGCATCGAGGGAATGCCCCCCAGCCTGCTGAATCCTCCAAAGGGATGTGCCTTTGCAGACAGATGCAGCTATTGTACGGAGAAGTGCAGAAACGAGCAGCCGAAGGAGAAAGTGATCGAAGGACAGCATAAAGCAAGCTGCCATTTACTGTGGGATGAGGAATAAAGCTATGGAGAAAAGACAAGCACTGGTACAGATCAAAGATCTTCGACAATATTTTGATATTGGAAGCGGAAAAACAGTACATTCATTGAACGGCATTAATTTAGACATCTATGCCGGAGAAGCATTAGGCATTGTAGGAGAGTCCGGATGCGGAAAATCCACCCTGGGAGAAGAGATCCTCAAGATCAACCAGCCCACCAACGGAGAGATCCTCTACGACGGAAAATGGGTGGCGGGAGCCGATTACAGGAAACACCGGATGACGCGAAAAGAAAGAAAAGAATATTGCAAAAAGGTGCAGGTCGTATTTCAGGATCCGTATTCTTCCCTGAATCCCAGACATACCGCAGGAAAAGCGATCATGCGGGGATTAAAGGAACACAGAATATGCCCCGGAAAAGAAAAGGAGCGTACGGCAGAGCTGTTCCGCATGGTAGGACTTCCGGAGGAAATGATGAATCGTTATCCCCATGAATTTTCCGGAGGCCAGAGACAGAGAATCTGCATTGCCAGAGCACTTGCCATCGAACCGGAGCTTCTCATCTGCGACGAACCCATATCAGCATTGGATGTATCGATCCAGTCACAGATCATCAATCTTCTGTGCAGACTGAAGGAAGAACTGGGACTGACCATGATGTTCATCTCGCATGACCTGAGTGTTGTGCGGTATATGTGTGACCGGGTAGCGGTTATGTACCTTGGCTCCATCGTAGAGATAGCGGACAGCGAAGAGATCTACACCAATCCGAGACATTTCTACACAAAAGCATTACTTTCCGCAGTCATGTGTGCGGATCCTGATATTGAAAAAGAGAGACAGCGTATCATTCTGAAGGGAGATCTTCCTTCCCCGCTGAAAAGGATCAAAGGATGCGCCTTCGCGGGAAGATGCCCTTACCGCACAGAAAAATGCAGTTATCTGGAACCGGAATTAAAAGAAGTGGTTCCGGGACATTGGGTAGCCTGCCACCATTCACAGGCAGTATATGAGGGAGGTGCTCAAAATGCTTAGATATACCATAAAAAGGCTTTTGAACCTGATACCGGTAGCATTGGGAGTCACACTGATCATATTCACACTATTGTACATAACACCGGGAGATCCCGTGAAAATGATGCTGGGTGAGAATATTGATCAGGAGACCTACGAAATGATGCGGGAGCAGATGGGGCTGAATGATTCTTTCTTACAACGGTATCTGCGGTATGTGGATGACCTGTTTCTCCATTTTGACATGGGAACTTCCTATACCACCAAGCAACCCGTCATCACAGAGATCCTGACCTGCACTCCCAATACATTGAAGCTTACAGCGTGTTCCATGGCTGTAGCTATCGTACTCGGACTTTTCCTGGGAGTGATCGCAGCAATCCGGCAGAACGGTATCGCAGATTCCATTATTTCCATGGTATCGCTGATCGGTATTTCCTTCCCGTCCTTCTGGCTGGGGCTGATGCTGATCCTGTTTTTCTCGGTTCGATTGAAATGGTTCCCTTCCATGGGACTGGATTCCTGGAAAGCATTTGTACTGCCCTGTACGGTACCGGCATGGCAATCCGTTGCAACACTGGCCAGAATGACCCGGTCGAGTATGCTGGATGTGATCCGGCAGGATTACGTGAAGACAGCGAAAGCCAAGGGCCTGGGAGAAACGGCGATCATTATTCACCATCAGCTGAAAAATGCATTGATCCCCATCATTACCGTTATCGGTATGGATATCAGCTCGCTCCTGGGTGGTGCGGTAGTCTGTGAGACCATCTTTTCCATTCAGGGAATCGGAAGACTGATGGTAGACTCCATCAAACGACGTGATTATCCGGTAGTACAGGGATGTGTTCTGTTCATTGCCATTATCTGCTGCGTAGTCAATCTGGTGGTAGATCTTCTGTATATGTGGGCCGATCCCAGAATGAAACCTGCGGGAGGCAGCAGACACAGAAAGGAAAAGGAGGAGACAGAGGATGAAGGATAAAAATTCAGAATTTCGACTTTTCTGGAGAATGCTGCGAAAGAATAAACTTGCCATGCTGGGGCTGATCATTCTGACGCTGATCGTGCTGACGGCGATTTTCGCAAATGTGCTGGCACCCTATGATTACACCGCACAAAATCTGGCAAATATGAAAAAATTCCCTTCCGTGGAGCATCCTTTCGGAACGGATGAATTCGGAAGAGACATCTTATCCCGAATTATATTCGGCACCAGACAATCACTGGTGATCGGTGTAGGATCCATAGCCATAGCAGTACTGGCCGGAGGACTGATCGGATTGATCAGCGGGTTCTACGGCGGTTGGCTGGACAACCTGCTGATGCGTATTACGGATGTCATGATGGCAATTCCCGGAATGCTTTTAGCCATTGCCATCGTAGCGGCATTGGGATCCAGCCTGAGAAATCTGCTGATCGCCATCGCTATTGCAAAGCTTCCGAATTTCGCCAGAATCATGAGGGCAACGGTAATGTCTGCCAGGGAACAGGAATATGTGACGGCCTCAAAAGTAATGGGAATTCCCAACTGGAAGATCCTTCTGGAAGACATTCTTCCCAACAGTTTATCCCCCATGATCGTACAGGCAACACTGGGAATCGCATTTGCCATTCTTACGGCAGCGGGCATGAGCTTTATGGGACTGGGAATCCAGCCGCCGACACCGGAATGGGGAGCTATGATCTCTACAGCGAAAAACTACATCCGCGATTATCCTTATATGGTGATGTTCCCCGGAGCAGCGATCATGATCACAATACTGGCATTGAATCTGTTGGGAGACGGACTCAGAGATGCACTGGATCCCAAGCTGAGATACTAAAACAAATGATGAAAATACATTCACAAAATGGATGTATTGACATAAAGAATTCTTAATCAAGGAGGAGAGAAATTATGAGAAAACACAAATTACGGAACAAACTGCTTTCAATGACCCTGTGCCTGACCATGGCTGCAGCGGCACTGAGCGGCTGCGGCAGCAGCGCCTCCGGATCCCAGACAACGGAATCCGCAGCAGAGGCAACGGTGAGTGACATCGTAACAGCGGCACAGACGGAAAAAGTAGATACTTCTACCGTAACCGGAAAGGAAGACAACATGACGCTGGTGGTCGGAGCTTCTTCCGATACCACAACACTGGATCCTCATTGCGCAGGCAACAGTGCAGCAGTAAATGTACTGCTTCCGGTAGTGGAACAGCTGGTTCGTTATGATGCGGACGGCAATCTGGTGAACTGGCTCTGCGAAGACTGGGAGATGCTGGACACCAAGACCTGGAAATTCTATTTGAGAAAAGGTGTAAAGTTCCACAACGGAGAAGAGATGAAGGCATCTGATGTGGTATTCAGTTTCAAGAGAGCAACCACTCCTTATGCAGCAAATGTTTCTTATATTATGAGCATGGTAGATCCGGACGGTCTGGAAATCGTGGATGATTATACCGTGATCGTTCGTACCAAGGATGATTTCGCTCCGTTCATTTATTATCTGCCTTATATCGGAGCATCCATTATCAGTGAAAAGGCATATACCGAGGATGAAGAAGGTGCCAAGACACATCCCGTAGGAACCGGCCCGTTTGTATTTGATGAGTATGTGAAGGGTGATTACACCAGCTATACCAGATTCGATGATTACTGGGGAGGACCCGACGGAACCGGCCCTGCGGCATACGAGAATCTGATCATCAAAGCCATTCCCGATACCACAGCAAGATATATTGCGCTGGAAACCGGAGAAGTTGATATTGCCATCGGCTTATCTGTAAATGAGATCAACAAGATCGAAGAGAATCCTGACATTTATATGTCCACTTCTCCCACTACCGTATATACTTCCATCTATTTCAACTGCGCAAACGGTCCGTTCGCCAATGAAAAATTCCGTCAGGCCATTGATTACGCTATTGACGAGAAGGCAGTGGTAGAAGCCGTACATCAGGGAACCGCAACGTATACACCGTACCCGGTAACCCAGAATACCAAATATGCATGTACCGAAGAACTGGAGCCCAGATATGATGTAGAGAAGGCAAAACAGCTGCTGGAAGAAAGCGGTGTAGATCTGTCCCAGACCTTTGAATTATGTGTCAATGAGAACCAGGCACGTATCGATACCGCAACCATTGTACAGAGTATGCTGGCTGAGGTCGGTGTCAATGTAGAGATCAAGGTTATGGAGTATGCTGCTTACAATGATTATACTTCCCAGACCGAAGGTAAGCAGATGTGGTTCAGCGGATGGGGCGCTGTAGGATTCCCTGAGCCGGATAACAACCTGTACGGTCCTCTGCATTCCAGCCAGATCCCTGCGAACAATACCTGTGGCTATTCCGATCCGGAACTGGACAAGATGCTGGAGGAAGAGCGTAACCTTCCCGATGGTGACGAGCGTGAGCAGCTGATCATCGATATTCAGAAATATATCCGTGATCATGTACCGTATCTGCCTTTTGACAACCCCACCAACATTGTAGGTGTACGTACTTATGTAGAGGGCTTCCGTGCATTGCCTCCTACCGACCAGTATTACAACAATGTATCTATCATCGGTACCAACAATTAAAGAAAGAACAGAAAGAGCAATGTGCTGTAAAAGGCACATTGCCTTCTGATAAGGGTACAGAGTGGAGCTGTGCCTTTATCAGAAGGAGGGATGAATATGCTTTTAACCAACGGAACAGTCATTACAATGAATGCTTCCCGCCAGATCATCGAAAAGGGTGCGGTATTGATCCGCGGAGAGCGTATTGAAGATGTGGGAACTGCCGGAGAACTGGAACAGAAATATCCGGAGGAAGAACGGATCGATTGCACCGGGAAACTGATACTGCCCGGATTCATAGATGCGCATTCCCATGCGGGACACTGCATGAATAAAGCTCTGGCCTATGATTGCCGCAGCTATTGGATGCCGATCATGACGAATATCTATCATTTTAATACCACCAATGATTACTGGTATCTGGAGGGCAGACTGGCAGCGCTGGAACGACTGAAAAGCGGTGTGACCTGCGGGGTCAGCGTGATCAGCAATGCACAACGAATCGATAACGTGGAAATACCGGTCTGTCATGGCAACGGCTATGCAGAAGTGGGGATCCGGGAAGTGCTTGCGGTAGGACCGTCCAATCCTCCTTATCCGAGAAAAGCCAGATCCTACATTAACGGAAAATGGGTGGAAGGTGAATTCTCTTTTGAGCAGCTCATGGAAAACACAGAGGAAGCGATCATCCGGACGAACCATACCCATAATGATCTGATCCGTGCATTTGTCACTCCTTTTGTAATGGTAAGCAGTGTAAATCCTTCCAGTCCGACACCGCCGGATGAGGCCGTGCGCCTGACGGAACAGGATAAACGCATGATGAAATGGGTACGGGAGATCGCAAAACGTCAGAAGACCAGAATCCATACGGAAGCATTCGGCGGAATGATCCGGATCGCGGCACAATGCGACACCCCACTGCTGGGAGAAGATGTTCATGTACAGCATTGCACGGGGATATCCTTTGATGAAGCCATGATACTGGCAAAGACGAAAACCAATGTCTCTACCGCACCGGGAGCAGGTCAGCTGACCAATCGTTGTCCGGTTCCGGAACTGATCGAACTGGGATGCAATGTCGCGATCAGTACCGACGGAACCTCCCCCGCAGTATCCTTTGATCTGTTGCAGGCAGCGCGAAAGACCCAGATGTTGCAGCAGGGAGCACTTCATGATTCCTTCTATCTCCCGCCCGGAAAACTGCTGGAGATGATCACGATCGATGCAGCCAGGGCACTGGGAATGGAAAAGGAGATCGGATCTCTGGAGAAGGGAAAACAGGCGGATGTTATTACTGTGAACATGGAGCAGCCGCATCTGATGCCCGCTTACATGCCGGTGTATAAACTGATGCTGTATGCCACCGCACAGGATGTGGACATGACCATTGTCAAGGGAAAGATTCTGATGAAGGACCGCAAGGTACTCTCCTGTGACGAAAAAGAGATCATGTACAGTGCATGGAAGGAAGCCGAGGAGACCATCGTGAGAGCCGGCGCAGAGAAATATATGCAGCCCTCCGATACCTTCTGGGGAAATGCGAGAAATTACATATTTGAGCCAAGATATACAGAGTAGGTGCACATATGAAAAAGAAGATCAAAGCGAGATATATCATAGCAAATGAAAACGGAAAAACGGTGATCTGCGAAGACGGAGAAATGCTCTATGAGGAGGGGAAGATCCTGCGTGTCGGTCATAACGTGGGGGAAGATTACGACAGCTGCATCGATTACGGCAATGCCATCGTCAGCCCCGGATTTATAGATCTGGATGCGCTGGGAGATATCGATCATGCCCTGTTCTATGAGGAACTGGATGATTCGAAGAAGATGTACTGGAGCAAAGAATATTTTGAAAAAGGTGCCGTAGAAGCCATGACACCGGAGGAAGAAGCTTTCAAATCCCTCTATGCATACAGCCAGTTACTCTCCCATGGAATTACGACGGCAATGCCGATCACCTGTACCTATTATAAAAAGGCGGCAGAAACCTATGAGGAAATTGCAGCGGCAGCGGAGCATGCAAAGCATTTGGGAATCCGTACCTATTTAGGACCTTCTTATATCAGTGCCATGCATGTATATGATAAAACCACCGGGAAACTGGACATCCGTTTTATGGAAGAGGAAGGCTGGAAGGGCCTGGAACGTGCGGAACGTTTTGCACAGGATTACAAGGACTATGATTCCCTGCTCACCCCGGTGATGGTGCCGGAGAGGATCGAATTACAGACAGAGCAGATTCTGAAAGAGACGAAAAAGTTTGCAACGGAATATGGACTTCTGATGCGGCTGCATGCGGCACAGGGGCAATTGGAAGCAGATGCCATCCGCAGACAGCATGGGATGAGTTCCATTGCCTATCTGGAGAGCATTGGACTGCTGGATGAGAAAACACTGATTCCACACACCATTCTGGCATCCGGCAATCTTTATACAGAGGATCAGAGTGATGATGATCTGGAGATCCTGAGAAGAAATCACACAAAAGTCATTCATTGCCCACTGGTGTATGCAAGAGACGGAAGGGCACTGAAGAGCTTCGGAAGATATCGCAGGTATGGTATTGGAATGAGCATGGGAACCGATACATTTCCGCCGGATTTCTTCTCCAACATTCGGGCGGGAAGTGCCATGGCGAGAATGCTGGACGGCAATAATCCTTCCAATTACGCAAAAGAATTTTTTGAAGCGGCAACCATTGGAGGCGCACAGGCACTGGGCAGAGAAGACCTCGGCAGACTGAGTGTGGGAGCCAGAGCGGATTATTTTGTACTGGACTGCAACGATTATTATCTGGGTGTCATGGACGATCCCATCCGTACCATGTGCATGTGTGCGGACAGCAGGGATATCCGTTATGTGGTCATTGACGGGAAAACCGTATTGGAAAACGGCAGGATCCCGGGAATAGATTATGAGAAGCTACAGGCACAGGCGCAGAAATATTACGATAAATTAAAGCACAGTTTTATCGACAGAAGTGCTTTTCCGGAGAAAGATTTTTACAGACCTTCTTACGAGATCAGAAAGAAATAGAAAGACAGGAAGGAGAAAAGGATCATGGACAAAATATTAAAAAATGCAACCGTAGTTACTTCCGATTATGTGAAAAAAATGGATATTGGAATCCAAAGCGGCAAGATTGCCGCACTGGCGGAGAGTCTGGACGGGCCGGGAGAAGTGATCGACTGTACCGGAAAGCTTGTACTGGCAGGTGGCGTAGACGTCCATGCACATCTGAACGAGCCGGGATATACCTGGAGGGAAGATTACCTTCATGGAACCAGAGCCGCGGCGGCAGGCGGAATGACCTGTTTCGTGGACATGCCGCTTCAGAACACACCGTCCCTGATCAGTGCGCAGATCTTCCGCGACAAGGAAAAGGCTGTTGCGGGAAAAGCTTATGTGGATTATGCCTTCTGGGGTGGTCTGGTAGAGGACAATCTCGACGAAATAACAGGCATGAAGGAGTGCGGAGCCAAAGCATTGAAAGCATTTGTCAGTCCCTCCGGTCCCGATTATCCTTCGGCATCCATCGGACTGATTTATCAGGCAATGCAGATCGCTGCAAAAGAGGACATTTTGCTGGGCTTTCATTGTGAAGACTACAGTATGATCACCAGATATCAGGAACAGGCAATCCGACAGGGCAAAAATACCTGGAGAGATTATCTGGATGCAAGGCCGGTGATCGCAGAAGAGATCGCAGTGCAGAATATTCTGGATATGGCGGAAGAGACAGGAGCCAGAGTACATATTTGCCATGTCAGTCATCCGAAGGTTGCGGAACGGATCCGCAAGGCAAAACAAAAAGGGATCCGGGTCACAGCAGAGACCTGTCCCCATTACCTGATCTATTCCGAAGAGGATGTGATCCGTGGAAAGGGTGTTTTCAAATGTTCTCCGCCTTTGCGAAAAGCGCAGGACCGGGATGCTCTGTGGGAATACGTTAACAATGGCACATTATCCTGCATTGTATCGGATCATTCCCCGGCGGCACCGGAGGAAAAAGCGGACCGGCTTTCCGTATGGGAGATCTGGGGCGGTATCAGCGGATTACAGACAGGAATGCAGGTCATGTATGAGTACGGAGTGAGACAGGGAAAAATTTCGTTAAATACATTTGCGGCAATTATGAGTGAGAATGCAGCTTCCATCTTCCGGCTTCCCGGAAAAGGCAGGATCGAAATCGGCCGGGATGCGGATCTGGTAATCTTTGATCCGGAAAGATCCTGGAAGATCACACCGGATAGCCTTTATTATCTGAATAAAATCTCGGCCTATTGTGGTCTGGAAGGCAAGGGGATGACGGAGAAGACCATTGTCAGAGGCAATATTGTATACGATAACGGGACATTTGGCGAGACACCGGTAGGAAAACTGCTGAAGTAACAGCGGTACCCGGAGAGCAAAGGCGGTGATGGAAATGGGTGTGGAAGTCGGCTGGCTCCTGCAGCAGCATGAGATCGAAGGCATGAAACTGATTGCCGGAGAAAAAGGCCTGCAGAAGATAATGGAGAAAGTGAATCTTCTGGATAATCCGGATATGATCCGGTGGATCAAGGACGGAGAATTCCTGATCACGGCGGGATATATCTTAAATGAAGACCAACAGCTGCAGCAGACCTTTATTTCGGAACTGGCAAAACACCATTGCGTAGGTCTCGGCATCAAATTAAAACGCTATATGGACAAGGTCCCCCAGGTCATGCTGGAACAGGCGGAAGAGCATTCCTTTCCGATCATTGAACTTCCGTACGACCGGTCCTTTGCGGAAATCACCAGTTTTCTGTACCGTCGTATCTTCCAACAGGAAATCTCGGAAGAAAAACAATATGCACTGATCTATAACCGTATCTCCGAGATCGTTATCCGCGACAGAGGGCGGCAGGAACTGCTGCAGGCCATCGGTGATGTTGTCTACGATCCGCTGTTGCTCACGGACAGTGAACTGATATTGCAGGATTATCGATGGCACGGTCATTTTATAGAAGAGATGGGAGAAAAGATCCATCTTGACACCGGAGAGAAGATTTTCTCCGATTTACTGGTGGGAGAGATCCTGCAGGAATATCAAAAGAGAAAATTCGAGGTCCTGATCAAGGAGATCCGGTGCGGAGAACAGAAGATCAGTGCCATCCTGCTTCCGGTCACAGAAAAAGATACGCTTCTGGGGTTCATGGTCTTTTTGGAAAATGAACAGCCTTTTGACAGACAGCTGTATGACTTTGCATCCGGCATCAAGCCGGTGATGGCATTGGAGTTTTTGCGAAACTCTCTGCAGCGGCAGGAAAAGAGCAATCTCAAATACTATTTTCTGAAAACAATCCTGTTTGATGAGACGTTGAGCAGGGAAGACATTATCAGAGAATGCAAACGATATGATTTTGATTATACGAAAAAATATGCCTGTGCGGTGATCTGCCTGGCAGAGGAAAGAGTATTTGAGGCCAATGCCAGGAAGAACCTGAAAGATCTGAAACACATTATTTTTGATGAAGTGGAAAAGAATGTTTCCGGATACGAACTGAAATATTATCGTGTCTATCACAATAACAGTATTATCCTGTTTTTTGAATTTCCCAACGGCAGTGACAGGGAGGAAGATTACGGGATACTGGCCCGCATTTTACAGGAGATCAGTAACCGGTTGCAAAAAAACGGAATCTGGCTGGAGAGCGGTGTCAGCAAGATCGTCTGCGGCGTGGATGAGATCCGGAACTGTTACTATCATGCGCTGGATGCCCTGAGCATGGGAAGACGGGTGGAAAGGAACGGAAGCGTCTATCTGTATCACCGACAGGAACCGTTACATATCCTGCAGCGGGCACTTTCGGAAAAGGAGCAGGAACAGATCTACGAAGAGACGGTGGCCTGCCTGGACAGGTATGATCGGGAGAACAATACGGATTTCCTGTATACGCTGGAAAAATATATGGAGAACAATTACAGCGTGGTACAGACGGCAGAGGAATTGTTCATTCATCGGAATACCATGACCGGAAGACTGAACAAGATCACGGAGCTTTTAAATATGGACTGGCAGGATGCCAGAAAATGTCAGATGCTTCGGATCGGTATTGATATCGGAAAACTGTTGGAGAGGAGGGAAAGCGATGAAGGATGAAGCAAGGGAAGGCTGGATCTGCCAAAGGCTGGAGACCTATCTTAAGGAACTGGCACAATTTTCCCAGGAAGAAGGCAAAATGACCAGACTTCCGTTCACCCGGATTGCGATGGATGCCAGAGATTATCTGTATGATGTGATGCAGAAGATCGGCCTCACAGCAGTAAAGGAGGAAAACGGAGCGGTTCGCGGGATTCTGCCGGGACACAGGAAACAGAGCATTGTGATCGCATCGCATTTTGATACGGTGGTGGATGGCGGACGGTACGACGGATGTCTCGGTGTGGCCTGCGGACTGGTATATGCGCAGATGCTGATACAGGAAAAAGTAACACCGGAGTATACGATTGAGATTCTGGCAACCAATGATGAAGAAGGTGTCCGGTTTCATACGGGATATTTCACCATTAAGAGTATGCTGGGAGAAGTGGATGCCGAATATCTGCACAGTCATAAGGATAAGGACGGAATCTCTATCTGGGACGCAATGAAATCCTGCGGCCTTTCCCCGGAAAAGATAGACAGCTGCCGCAGAGATGTTTCCGAGATCCGGCATTTCATGGAAATTCATATCGAACAGGGACCGGTGCTGGAACGGAACCACAAGGATATCGGTATTGTGGATTCCATTGTCGGGATCCGAAGATATGACGGCATAGTAGATGGCCGGGCAGATCATGCGGGAACAACCCCCATGAATATGCGAAAGGATGCGGTGATGAAAGCGGCGCGGATCCTTCTGGCACTGAAGGTACGGTGTGAGCAGTATCCGGGAATGGTACTTACGGCAGGTTATCTGGAAGTGGAACCCAACGCAGTAAATATAGTTCCCCAAAAAGTGAAGTTTTCCCTGGATATCCGTTCTGTGAAAGAGGAATATCTGGAGGAGATGGATCGTTACGTCAGAGAACTGGCGGAAAGTGATGAGGAAATTCATTTTCAGGAAACTCTGCATCAGGAGCCTGTGACAATGAACCGGTCCATGTGTATGCAGTTGGAGAAAGCGGCAGAGGAAGCCGGATATTCTTTTCAGCATTTGTACAGCGGAGCCGGACATGATTCTCTGGAGGCAGCAGCGGTATGGCCGACCAACATGATCTTCGTACCCAGCAGAGGAGGAAGGAGTCATTGCCCGGAGGAGTATACGGACCTGAAATATGCAGTGAAAGCAGTACTTCTATTGAAAACAGCAGTGCAGCAGATCAAGGAAACAAATCATAGATAAAGTGAAAACAGAGGAGGAAAAAACAATGAGTTATCCGAAAGATTTATTAGCAACAAGAGCTGTGGTGAAGCCGGGATTATGGGCAGTGATTCCCAAGGAGGGCCTGGTCAACAATGTGATCCCCAATATAACAGGCTGCAAGGTAAGTATCGTAGCGTCCCCCAAAATGGGTGCGGGATTTGTCCAGTATGTGGTGGAAGCTGTCAAGGATGCCGGAACCATCAGCCCCTTTGCGGCAGAAGAAGGAATCGAAAGCTTTGCATATGTAGTTGAAGGAGAGGTAGAGCTGGCAGCAGGGGATCAGAAGGAGATCTTTTCCGCCGGCGGATATGCCTATGCTCCTGCGGGAACAGGAATCAGCTTCCGCACGATCAGCGATACCGCGAAGATTTTGCTGTACAAACAGAAGTATATTCCTTACGGAGAGAAAAAGCCCTATGTGATCCTGGCAGACAGCAACAAAATTGAGTATCGGATCTATGATGATATGGAAAATGTGTTTATCAAAGATTTTCTGCCTACGGATGATCTGGCTTTCGATATGAATATGCACATTTTATCTTTTGAGCCCGGTGGATGCCATCCTTTCGTGGAGACCCATGTGCAGGAACATGGCATGTATATTCTCACCGGAGAGGGAATGTATCTGCTGGATGATACCTGGATGGGAATCAAGAAAGACGATTTTGTATGGTTTGGGGCTTATTGCCCGCAGTGCGCGTATGGCGTGGGCAGAGAGCCGTTTGCGTATATTTATTCCAAAGACTGCAACCGGGATGTGACCATCTAGAAAAATACAGGACAGAGCATGTGAGGAGGAGTTATGTTACAGAGAGCAAATTCGGAAAATATCCAGAAATGGATCGATGGAATGAATCAGTTTAATGCAACTCCGGAATTTGGCACTACAAGAATTCTGTTTACAAAGCCGGAGCTGGCAAACCGGGAATATGTAAAGGAAGAGATGAAAAAATTAGGGCTTACGGTCCGGGAAGATGATATCGGCAATATTTTTGCCACCCTGCCGGGATCGGATCCGAAGCTGGCACCGGTGTGGACCGGGTCCCATATCGACACGGTACCGAATGCCGGAAAATTCGACGGTATGACCGGAGTGGTAAGCGGATTGGAGGCAGTAAGACTGATCCGGGAGAGCGGGGCACCGCATCCGAGAGATATTGTGGTGGTAGCGTATACCTCCGAGGAACCGACCCGGTATGGACTCAGCTGTCTGGGAAGCCGGGCTCTGTCCGGTGATCTGACCCTGGAAGATACCATGGCACTGAAGGATCAGGGCGGCAGGACTTTATATGACAAACTGCAGGAACTGGGATACTCCCGGGAAGGATTTGCCCGGATCCGTAAGAGAAAAGGGGATGTATTCGCTGCGGTAGAGTTACATATCGAGCAAAACAGCCGTCTGGAGAAAGCCGGGATTCCCATCGGCATTGTGAAAAAAATCTGCGCTCCTTCGAACTATATAGTAGAAGCCCACGGCAAACAGGGACATGCCGGAGGAATGGATATGACGGACAGAAGAGATGCTTATGCGGCAGCCTGTGAAATGGCGCTGGCACTGGAAAAGCTGGCCAGAGAATGCCCAAGCGAATACAATACGGCAACGGTGGGGGGTGTCCGTCTGGTCCCCAATGCCGTGAATGTGATTCCGGGAAAATGTGTCTTTACAGTCGATATCAGAGATTGTAATATGAAGACAAAGCAAGCCCTGATAGAGGAAATGAAGAGTCGGTTTCTGGAGATCGGCAGAAAACGGGGAGTGGAACTCACGATTCGGGAAGACAATAATGATATCCCGCTTTCCTGTAATGAGGATATGATCCGACTGTTGGAGACTATGTGTGAAAAGCAGAGACTGGAATACATGGAACTGATCAGCGGCCCCTATCATGACTCTCTCTTCGTAGGACGGTTTGCCCCGACGGCAATGCTGTTTGTACCGAGCAAAAACGGTATCAGCCATAATCCGGAGGAATGGACCGACTATGAGCAGATTGCAAGAGGTACGGATGTACTTGCCAATACATTGCTGGAACTGGCACAAAAAATAGAACCGTTGGAGGAAATGGAAGAATGAAAATCAGCCTGTTAGAGCCCCTTGGAGTACCTGCGGAAATGATCAGCGAACTGGCACAGCCGATCCTGGATGCCGGTCACGAATTTACTTACTATGATACGAAGACAACGGATCCGGAAGAACTGAAGAAACGTTCCGCCGGACAGGATATCGTTATGATCGCCAACAATGCATATCCGGCAGAGGTGGTGGAAAGTGCGGATGCACTGAAGATGATCGCGGTGGCTTTTACCGGAATCGATCATGTGGCAACGGATATCTGCCGTGAGAAAAATATTATGATCTGCAACTGCGCCGGATATTCCAATGTCTGTGTATCCGAACTCTGCATCGGTATGGCTATTGATCTGTACCGTTATCTGCAGCAGGCGGATCAGGCGGTGAGAAACGGCGGTACCGGTGCAGGACTGTGCGGCAGAGAGATCCGGGGCAAAAAAGTGGGCATTATCGGCTGCGGACAGATCGGCTTCATGACAGCGAAGCTTTTCCGGGCATTCGGTGCGGAGGTTTATGCCTATGCCAGACACGAAAGAGAAGAAGTGAAGGCGGCAGGGATTGTATACAAGCCGCTGGATGATCTGCTGAGAGAGTGTGATATTATTTCCCTGCATACGCCGAACAACAAGGAGACCAGAGGAATGATCAGCGCGGAGAAGATCGCTCTGATGAAGAAATCAGCCATTTTTATCAACTGTGCAAGAGGTCCTATCGTAGACAGTAAGGCACTGGCACAGGCTCTGAATGAAGGCCGGATCGCAGGAGCTGCAGTGGATGTATTTGACTGTGAACCGCCCATTCCCGCAGATGAGCCGTTGTTGCATGCCAAAAATACGCTGCTGACTCCGCATGTGGCATTTCTGTCGGAGGAAGCCATGGTGCGCAGAGCGGGAATTGAGTTCTCCAATGTGTATGCTTATCTGAACGGAAATCCGGAAAATGTCTGTGCATTGTGATCGGCAGATAAAACCGAACATATTTTCGAATCCATCTGTACTTTTCAAAAAAATTCTGCTATAATCTGTGCGTAACGTGAAAAAATAGATAACAGTTCAGCCGTGAACGTATCCGGTAACCGGATCATGCCTGTATGATTTCAGAACCGAATACGTTCACGAACTGTGTTATTCCAGTAATAGATTTGCACGGAGAGGCATCATGAATCCATCGAACGAACCCTCACAATTCAAATTACATTCCGAGTATCAGCCCACCGGAGATCAGCCGCAGGCTATTGCGGAGCTGGTGGAAGGCTTCCGGCAGGGCAATCAGTTTGAGACGCTGCTGGGTGTCACCGGTTCCGGTAAGACATTTACCATGGCGAACGTGATCCAGGCACTGAACAAGCCGACGCTGATCATTGCCCACAACAAGACACTGGCTGGGCAGCTTTACGGGGAAATGAAGGAATTTTTCCCGGAAAATGCAGTGGAATATTTTGTTTCCTATTATGATTATTACCAGCCGGAGGCCTATGTGCCGTCTTCGGACACTTATATTGCCAAGGACTCTTCCATCAATGATGAGATCGATAAGCTGCGTCTGTCGGCAACGGCATCCCTGGCGGAGCGCAGGGATGTGGTGGTAGTGGCCAGCGTGTCCTGTATCTATGGTCTGGGAAGTCCCGATGAATATCAGGATCTGATCGTATCTCTGCGTCCCGGCATGGTGAAGGACCGTGACGAGGTGCTGCGGGAACTGATCGACATTCAGTACAACCGTAACGACATGGATATCCAGCGTGCCACCTTCCGCGTCAGGGGAGATGTGGTGGAGGTATATCCGGCGCAGGGCGGCGATTATCTCATCCGTATCGAATTCTTCGGGGATGAGATCGACCGGATCGCAGAGGTAGAGCCCCTTACGGGGAAAATCCATGCGGAGCTGAATCATGTGGCGATCTTCCCGGCATCCCATTATGTAGTGTCCCAGGAGAAGATCAAGGCCGCCTGTGACAATATCGAAGAAGAGATGAAGGAGCGGGTACAGTTTTTTAAGGGCGAAGACAAGCTGATCGAGGCCCAGCGGATTGCGGAGCGGACGAATTTTGATATCGAGATGCTTCGGGAGACCGGTTTCTGTTCCGGTATCGAGAACTATTCCAGACATTTGAACGGACTTCCTGCGGGAGCGCCGCCCATGACACTGTTGGATTTCTTCCCGGATGATTTTCTGATCATCGTGGACGAGTCCCATATGACGATCCCCCAGATCCGCGGTATGTACGCCGGAGACCGTTCGAGAAAACAGACACTGGTGGATTACGGCTTCCGTCTGCCCTCCGCACTGGACAACAGACCGTTGAATTTTGAGGAATTCGAGGCACATATCGACCAGATGATGTTCGTATCCGCCACTCCTTCCGATTATGAGAAGGAACATGAACTGCTGCGGACAGAGCAGATCATCCGTCCCACAGGTCTGCTGGATCCGGAAGTACAGGTGCGCCCGGTAGAGGGACAGATCGATGACCTGATCGGAGAGGTCAACAAGGAGATTGCACAGCATCATAAGGTACTGATCACCACGCTGACCAAGCGGATGGCGGAAGACCTTACGGATTATATGAAGGAAGTCGGCATCCGGGTAAAATACCTGCACTCCGACATTGATACGCTGGAACGAGCCCAGATCATCCGGGATATGCGACTGGATGTATTTGATGTACTGGTAGGTATCAACCTGCTGCGAGAGGGTCTGGACATTCCGGAGATCACTCTGGTGGCCATTCTCGATGCAGATAAGGAAGGATTCCTGCGTAGTGCGACTTCCCTGATCCAGACCATCGGCCGTGCGGCCCGTAATGCGGAAGGTCATGTTATCATGTATGCGGACACCATCACGGACTCCATGCGGGAAGCACTGGATGAGACCAACAGACGTCGCGAGATCCAGATGAAATATAATGAAGAGCATGGCATCACACCCCAGACCATTAAGAAAGCGGTACGTGATCTTATCAGCATTTCCAAGGTGATCGCCAAGGAAGAAGTACGCTTCGAGAAGGATCCGGAATCCATGACGAAGAAGGAACTGGAGAAGCTGATCGGCGAGATCCAGAAGAAGATGCAGAAGGCAGCCGCAGACCTGAACTTCGAGGCGGCCGCAGAACTGCGTGACAAGATGATCGAACTGAAGAAACAGTTAAATGATATGGAATAATACGGAGAAAAATGATGAAATCGAAAGAAATGACCTGTATAGAACGGATTTTTTTATTTATATTCGGATGCCTGCTGGTCGTTATTACCGGAATATGGCTGACAAAGCCGCAGCATAATCTGATCCCGGCACGAATGGTGGTATTTACGCTGGTGTGGATGTTTGCTCTATGCTTTGGCCGATGGGTAATTGTCCGCTTTGGAAACTGGGTGAAACGGGGAAAAAAGGAAAAATTACTGAACATATTGCTGGTTTTGTTTTTTGCGATATGGGCTATTCTGCTGTTTGTAACAGGATATGTTGCCAGATGCTATCCGCATACGGATTTTGAAAATGTTTATAAAGCGGCCGATGCTTTAGCCGGAAATGCGGAAGTGGACAACTGGACATATTTTTCCAGATGTACGAATAACCGTTTCCCTATGCTGTTTCTTTCCGGTATATTATCTATAGGTTATAAAATAGGGCTTTCCGATGCATATTATTTTGTGCTGGTATATCAGGTGATACATATTGTGATAACCGCAATATGCTTATATTACCTTGCCGGAGGCAACAGAACGGAGAATTCTCCCGCAAATGCATTGACGGTACTTATGCTGTTGTTTTTGTTTACACCCATTTGGGGCAATATTGCTTTTTTCTATACGGATCAGCTGAACTTTGGATATAGTATTATTGCGTACACACTTATTTACATGGCAGTGCATGAGAATTACGGAAAATATGCAAAAATGTTTTTAGGGATTGCAGGGGGTGCTGTCTGGGCAATAGCTTTTCAGATAAAAGTAACGTCGATCATTTCACTGTTTGCGGTAATTATTATCCTGTTTCTCAGGAAGAAATTTAAAAATAATATGAGACTTATGCTGGCTTTCGGTATTGCCTTTGTATTGGTACTGACAGCGGGTGAAATGAGAGTCAGAGCTTTGCCCTGCGAGGAAAATGTGGAACGTGATTCGGATCCTGTTCTGTACTGGGTTGCATTAGGTCTGCATGGGGATGGCAGTTATGCTGCAAATCAGGATTTTGCAGTGCAGTGTGAACTTGCAGAGAACAAGGCGGAGAGAGAAAAGCTTGTTGAGCAGAAGCTGACAGAGGAATGGAGACAGTTCTTTGACGGGGAACATATCGTGGCGAAGATCCGGTGCAATTTTGCCAGTGGTGACGTTGGAGCCAGCGGATATATGACATACCCGTACAAAAGTAATAATATTGTGCACGAACTGATATCGTGGGACGGAGCTTACTTTTGGAAGTATGCCTGTCTCTCCACAAGTTATTTATTTGCGATCTTTTTGCTGATGGCGATCGGTGCGTTTTCCGGTGCCTCCGGTAAAAAGATGGATTTTACGGTAATGAGCGGTTATGTGACAACTTTTGGTATTATGTTGTTTTTGATGCTGTGGGAAGCGCAGAACAAACAACTGTTTAATCAGACAGGATGGATACTGTTGGCAGCTGCCTATGGACTTCAGGCCATCAGGCTGCCGGACATATTTATTAATAAAAAACAAGAAGAGCAATGAGGAGAAAACAATGGAAGAAGCAAAGAAGATGCGGCCCCGGGAGTACATTAAGATCCGCGGTGCCAATGAACATAATCTGAAAAACATTAATGTGGATATTCCCAGAAACGAACTGGTGGTATTGACCGGCATGTCCGGTTCCGGTAAGTCCTCTCTGGCATTTGATACAATCTATGCAGAAGGACAGAGACGTTACATGGAATCCCTGTCTTCCTATGCGAGACAGTTCCTGGGCCAGATGGAGAAGCCCAATGTGGAAAGCATTGAAGGTCTGTCCCCGGCTATCTCCATTGATCAGAAATCCACCAACCGTAACCCTCGTTCTACCGTCGGCACGGTAACGGAGATCTATGACTATTTCCGTCTGCTGTATGCGAGGATCGGTATTCCCCACTGTCCGAAGTGCGGCAGAGAGATCGCCAAACAGACGGTAGACCAGATGGTGGATCAGATCATGAACATGGGAGAAGGTACGAAGATCCAGCTGCTGGCTCCGGTAGTCAGAGGCCGTAAGGGTGAACATGTCAAGGTGCTGGAGCGTGCCAAGAGAAGCGGTTATGTCCGGGTGCGGATCGACGGCAGCATGTATGAGCTGACGGAAGAGATCAAACTGGATAAAAATATCAAACATAACATTGACATCGTGGTGGACCGTCTGGTGGTAAAGGACGGCATTCAGCGCCGACTGACGGATTCCATTGAAAATGTACTGGAACTGGCGGAAGGACTGCTGGTGGTGGATGTGATCGGCGGCGAACCGGTGACTTTCAGCCAGAGTTTTTCCTGTCCGGACTGCGGTATCAGTGTCAGTGAGGTGGAACCCCGCAGCTTTTCCTTCAACAATCCCTTCGGTGCCTGCCCGGTATGTTTCGGACTGGGATACAAGATGGAGTTTGACGAGGACCTGATGATCCCGGATAAGCGGCTCAGCATCAATGAGGGTGCCATCACGGTCATGGG
>JBNMJR010000005.1:0-32054 GCA_050873925.1 Acetatifactor sp. | reverse complement strand
TCCTGCATTTCCTCTTTGGTATGTCTGCTCAGTTCCCTTATCTCATTAAAATATTTATCAAACAGTTCTTCTATTCGCAAAATTCTATTCCAATTAATTCTTTTGTATAAACCTGATTTACAATCTTTTTTAATTTATCTATTTTTGTATTCATATTTCTTTCCCTTCATCATCCAGTATATAACAATTTTCAATCACCTGTAAAATATCTTCCATAGAAGTATTTTTTATTCCCATATTCTTTAGGTCAATGGGTTTTTGTCTTACATCTTCAACGAATAATCCTATCGTCTTTCCCACATTTTCAGATACCGGAATATGTACATCGGAATCTATATTTACCGCCAGTCGAAATATATCATTTTTGTGTTTTTTTATATTTTTTCCGTCTATTTTTTCGCCATCCTTCTTTCTGGCTGCTAAATCTATCCAGGCCTTAATTTTAAATAGAATCAAATACTCCAGTCTCAATACCGAGATTCCATCGATTTCTGTTGCTCCCTTTTTCAAAAGCTCATAATATTCATCATCCAATAATATAGCAGACAAACTAACTGTATCATCGCTTACATGAATCGGAGCCAGTCTGGTATCTATTTGCATCAAAAAATCAGGCTTTCGACTGAAAATTTCTATCATATATGGGAAATTTTTATCCTGCGGCTTTTCAAATCTGTAAAACTGATTCTTTAATGTGTCTTTTTTAATATGTTCATAACCTCCGACCTCTATAAAATTCATAAACGTTTGTACAAACTTATCATCCAAAGCTTCTATCAACAATACGATATCCAAATCCTTGGTTGCCCTAAAATCAATCCCCCGCTTCCCCAATATAATATCGCATGCTGTTCCGCCTATAAATACATACTGTCCGGTATAACCATCAAAATATTTTTTAAAAATATTTATTCCACGAACCATTCTTTCCCCTCCATCATTTCTCCGATTGCCAATTCGATTCGTTCATCGGTTTCAACTAAGCTTTTGATTAAAGTAATAGGATCAACACACCCTTCCTTTTCCAATAATCCAATGTTATATTTCATAATTTGTATTTCCGGTAAATGTTCCTCTATTGCTCGTTCCTTTTCTACCTGAAAATCACGAAATACCTTTTCCTGTTTTCCACTTATTGCATATATTTCATGCGCTGGTTCTCCCAACATACTCTGCTCTGCCAAGGCAGATAAACCACTTTTATACACTTGTAGATTCTGTGGAATTTCTTTTACATAAATGCATTGTCTCACCGGATTTTCAAGATATCCAATTCCTTTTAAATAATAATCTTTTCGATCTATTCTTTTATATAACTTTTTTCGCCCGGTTTTTCCTGTTATTTTGTGACTTACCACCCCAATTTGTTCCAATTTTTCCATTCCACGACATACAGTCATTACAGACATACCTAATGTTTTTACTAATTCTTCCGTATCAATCAGATCATCTTCCCGATATAGAAGATATAAATATAAAAGTTGCGTAGCCGCTGTAAAATGTTGCGGCATTTCCACTGGCTCCTTTTTATTTTTCTTTTTCAAATATAATGCCATAAAAGGTAAATACATTTGTCCATCCATGACCATAAACGGCATTCGTTCCTCCAGCATCTTTTTTTTACGATATGTGGTGCTTTCTTCCAGTAACACAGCACAATCACATTTCAATTTGCATCGTATATATTCCATTTGTGCTTTCATTGTCTGTACTGTCATGTTTTCTCTAGGCCTTATTATAAAGAAACTAGTGTCCAATAATTGGGCCTTATAAAACAAATATTTATCTTTTATCTGCAAATTTAATTCGTTTCCTGCTTTCCATTGTTCTAACCGGGCATTTGCATCTAATATTTGTTGTAAATATTCTAATAGCTCCTTGTCTTTATAATCCATCTTTCACCTATTCCTTAATATATCTTTATTTTTTTAATATAACATTAAAATGTTAGATTGTAAATAAAATGTTAGATTGCAGAAAAACAGCCATTTCCGAACGGAAATGACTGTTTCTGTATCTTGTATTACTAACGATCATCCTATACTGATCCCAAACATCTGCAGTACCCAGCAAATCAGTCCCAATGCCCAGCTGGCGAAGATTCCATACAGGATCACAGGACCTGCGATGGTGAAGATCTTGCAGCCGATGCCAAAGACCTGGCCCTCCTTCTGGTATTCCACGGCGGGAGCTGTCACGGAATTGGCGAAGCCGGTGATGGGTACCAGGGCTCCTGCGCCTCCCCACTTGGCGATTTTGGGATAAATATGCAGTGCGGTGAGTACCACCGATGCAAACACCAAGATCAGGGAGCACCAGCTGCCCGAAGTCTGAGGATCCATTCCCAGCACATTGCCGGTATAATTCAGGATTCCCTGCCCGATACAGCAGATGATCCCGCCGGTCAGAAACGCTTTTCCCATCTGTGCCCACAGATTGTGTGTGGGGGTCACCGATTTGACATACTGTTCGTATTCCTGCTTCTGCTGTGCATCCGGTTGTGCCGGATTCCCGGACATATGTGGGGTCTCTTTCTGCATCGTCTGCTGATCGTCCTGTTTTATGTCATCCTGTTTCATAGATGTACCATGCCTTTCCGCCGCCTGACCGCTCACACGGCAGGCCGGCTCTGTGACTGCTCTCTGATAACAGAATGTCCCTTTTTCACACTTTTTATGTGTGTTTCTATTTATATTTATTATATTTACAAATTTTCTTTTAACGCTGTTTTCTTCTGAAGTTTTTTTCTGTGTCTCTTCCCACGGATATTTTCCGCTTCATATCCTACAATTCCGTAACGCAGACGCAAGCGGAACCAGAGACTGCTGCCCGGTTCCGGCCGGTATAGCTTGCGCAGGAAATAATTCACCGTTCTCTCTTCATAGGGCTCCAGCGGAATGCCACCGTAAATGGTCTTCTGCAAAAGTTCACAGATCCTGCGGTATTCTCCTGTACGAATATCGGGTATCCGTTCCATCACAGCCTTCTCCACCACATCGGTATTCCATCCCAGACGTGCTTCGATTCCCCGGAGTTGCAAATAATACAACAGCTTCCACTCCATGTCCACCGCACGCTCTTTTGGTGTCTTCCGGTCGTAACCACTGTTTTCCTTCCATAAAAACAGAATTCTCAACAGCTCCGCGATCAGAATCACCAGAAGTAACAGCAGTAATACTACGGCCGTCAGTCCCAGACGAAATGCGCCCAGGTTCCGGATCAGTTCTGTAACCTCTGTCACAGCAGTATCCATGTCATTCCCGGTGTCCGTGATCTGTTCCGCATCCATAAGATTATGATCTTCCGCCAGTGTCTTGTGCACCATATCCGGTGTTGCCACCATCTGCTGCAACTTCACCGCATCGTAATAATATCCCGGTGTCACATCCACCGGAAGCCATCCAATGCCATCGAAATAGACTTCCGCCCAGGCATGGGCATCTTCTCCCAATACCGACACGGTACCGTCCTCGCTTTCCGCCAGTGCCTGCTCGGAGACATAATACCCTTCCGCATAACGTGCCGGAATTCCGTGAGCTCTGAAAGCCTCCACCGCCGTTGCTGCATACAACATGGAGTTTCCCTGCTTTGATTGCATCAGGAAATAACGGATCGGGTCTTCCCCTTCGGGTGCCTGTTCCGGCACCGCCGTATAACGTGTGCGGTCCCTCAGACGATTTCGTATCTGTGTGGCTGCACTGTAAATGCCGTCTCCCTCAGAAGTATAGTCCTCCCAGAACCACCGCTGCATCAGATCATACATTTCGCTGTCCAGTTCCGTATATTTTTCATAGACGAAATCTCTGTACACCGCCTCTGCCTCGCAGTAATCACTCTGCTGTGCGTTCTGCGGATCACTGACCCAGTCTGATACAATCGACAATTCCGCAGGTCTGCTGCCGGACACTTCTGTTATCGTATATTCCCGCAGTCCGCGGATTCCTCTGCTCTCGATCCACTGCTCGTTTTTCTCATGGCTTCTGCTGCCACGAATTTCCTCCAGGGATGCCGGCACATAGAGTCTGGCTCTGTCTGCTTCTCCTGCCCGGATCCGGAGTATGTTTTCCTCCGGTCCGTCTTCCTCCGCTCCCAGGGCATAATACTGTGCCACCTGGGTAAACGGATCGAAGCCTTTCCCGGACAGCCACCGGAACATTCCCGCATGCTCTTCTCCGTAATCGGCATCGGACAATGCTTCAAAATGCCCCGCCACATAGTTGCCCCCGGAATAATTCTTCAGATACAAGGCCTTGCTCTGATCACTTTGTACCAGAAGCATTTCTCCCTGCTTCTGCTGCAGTTCTCCGGCCCGATACAGATTTCCCTCCGGAAGCGTCTTTTCCCCATAGCGAAACACATAAATTGCATCTTCTACACGACTGCGCAGATCCTGTACCGCCTTAAGTTCCCCTTTCGGGACAAAAACCGTCAGAAGCAACAGAATCAGTGTGATCGCCATAGTCCATACATTCCGCAGTTTCCAGGATTTCTCCCGCCCTCTGCTCATGGAGAGGCCCAGCGTCCCCGCCAGCATACAACCGCAGAAGTAAGGGGAAAAATTCCCCGACAATAACGGCAACAGCACCCAGCACAGGCCAAACAGATACACGGCCCACATCTGATTATATACCACCGCCCACCACAACAGCTGTGCAGTCAGAAGTACTCCAAAGAAGAGAAAGGCTCTGACATCATCTACGGTCGCAGAGCCGGATAATACCGCAATATAGCCTGTATGCGTCCGGTCAAATCCCCGGATCCACTCATTGATCCAGGCAACCGTTCCCGCCCGGATACCGGCCGGTGTGGTCAGCAGCACCAGAAGCACCCACGGAAATACGTACAATACTCTCAGAACAGGTATTTTTTCTCTCAAAAGACGGGCAAAAATGCAGCAGGCAATTCCTCCGATGGCGGTAATTCCCATGCCAAAGACCGTGTAGCCTTTCCCCACCGTGTCCATGGTCTCACCGAGAACAGACAGCATGGAGGCCATTGCGCCGCCAAGCAGCAGTCCCACCAGACACACCACCCAGCCAAGCATTCCATATGAAATTTTCTGATTCGAAGATGTGATTTCCTGAATCGGTGAGCGTTTCATAATTTCTCCATTTCTTATCTTCTGTCTTCTCAGCAGGTGACCCGATAGGTATCCCCGGGTGTCTGTCCGGCCGGGAATTCCGCGATCACACAATTGCCGCTTTCTTCCCTGCGGATCTCTTCCAGATCCTCAATGACGTTCAAAATCGTGATACCGATCCTGTCCTCCATTCCCTTCAGTTCCTGCTCATATTTTCCTGCAGACAATACCACCAGTCTGGTAAACTGCTCTTCCAGATGCTGCATCCGGAAAAACTGAAGGCCGTTACCCGCTTTTTCCTGAATGCGAAATCCCATCCATTCTGCCAGCACCTGTCTGAACTGCCTCTCAGAACGTATCTCCCGAACCTGCAATCCTCTGTCTGTCGGCAGGATCATGCAAAAGGCATATCCCTGTTCCACCAGCTGCTCCGCCAGAGCTGTTCCCAGGGCGATTGCCCCACAGCCCTCCGCATTACGCAGGGTACTTCCCCACTGATTTCTTCCGAAGTCCGGCAGGATGGCCACATCATAGTGAGACGGTTCACTTGCCTGGCGCAGGATCAGTTCCTCTGTTTTGCTGGACAGTTTCCAATGAATGGAACGGATATCATCCCCCGGCACATACTCTCTGATATCAAACATTTCACTGGGATCGTTTCCCTTGCGGTTCAGCGTCTGTCCTTCCTCTCTGCTGATTCCGTACTCGGCTCCGGAGATTTCCGCCTGCACCTCCATCCGCACCGGGTAGCAGACCGTGCTCAATTCCGGAAAAGGGCTGATCTTCATTGAAAACAGGCGCAGGACATCCCTGATCTGAATCCTCTCACAATGAAAACGGATCTCACCGCAGCTTGTCACCGGCCATTCCAGTTCATAGACGTTTTTCCCGTTTTCCAGTGGAATCAGATATCTCTTCTTCTCTATCGTATGAAACATAATATTGCGAATCTGAAGTTCTATAAGGACTGATCCCGTTGCTGTCAGTCTGCCTGTATGTTCCATCCGGAAGCAAAGCGACATGGTCTTTCCTTCCTGACCTCCGTGCTGTACCTCCATGGATATCCCTATTTTACCGGTATCCCGCCGTAGACAGACCAAAAGTACCAGTGCCAGCAAAAAAAGTCCTGCCAGCCATAACAGAAAGACCGGTTTAGCGGAAAAATACAACAAAATGGCCGATAGCAGGATCAACCCGATATAGGTTGTTCTGTTCTTCCACATGTAGTTTACCTCTCTCCTGCTGTCGGCGGTTTCACGCGTCCCATGATCTCTTCCAACAGGTCTCTCTCACTGATACCGTCGACTCTTGCCTGGGGCTTCAGTACGATTCTGTGGGCACAGACATCACCGAATACCTTCTGTACATCCTCCGGCACCACATAGTTGCGTCCCGCCAGTACGGCACAGGCTCTCGCCATCTTCACCAGTGCGGAAACACCACGGGGAGACACTCCAAGCTCTGTCAGCGGATGATTTCTCGTTGCCTCACAGAGACGGATCGCGTAAGCCAGCACTCCATCCTCTACCCGCACGGAAGTCAGGTAATTCTGTACCTCCAGCACATTCTGGGCATTGGTCATGGGATGCAGATCCGTCAACGGATTGTTATATCTCTGGGCATTGATGATCTTCATCTGATTCTCCAGACTGGGATAGCCGATGGACAGACATACCATGAAACGATCCAGCTGGGATTCCGGCAGTGGCTGCGTACCGGCAGATCCCACCGGGTTCTGAGTTGCTATACACACAAACGGCGTAGGTAACACATGGGTCTCACCGTCCACGGTCACCGTATGTTCTTCCATGACCTCCAGAAGTGCCGACTGGGTCTTGGGGGAAGTACGGTTGATCTCATCGGCCAGAAGCAGCTGGCAGTTCGCCGCACCGTCCCGGTATTCGAACTTGTTCGTCTCCCGGTTGAACATGGTAAAACCGGTGATGTCGGAAGGCAGGGTGTCCGGTGTGAACTGGATACGCCTGCTGTCCAGTCCCAGCACTTTGGCAAATGCCAGGGCCAGCGTCGTCTTACCGACACCGGGGCAGTCCTCCAGCAGTACATGACCGCTGGAATATATGGTCATCAACACCTTTTCCACGATGTCATTCTTGCCTATGAAGGCTTTATTGATCTCTGCTACGATCTGTTTTGACTGTTCTACGATCATTGTACGGTTTCCTCCTGTGTGTTGCCGGTTCTTTCCCCGTCATCGGCTTCTTCCTCGCTGTTCCCTGCTTTATCGCCTATGCTATCCGGCTGTGTCATAGCATTGCCGTCACTGACAGTAATTATGCCGTTTTCATTGCTGAAAAGTAGGTCGTGATTGCTGAAGGACATTTCCGACGCATTTGTATTAATGAGATATTCTACTCCAAACCAATTACAGATAATCTGCTGTCCTTCCTCAATCTTTGCAGCTTTCCAATTATCTATGTCTTCCGGAGAATCAATTCCGCCACTAAAGAATTCGTTCCAGGCAACATCATCTAAATCATTATCGTCTCTGCATCCAAATATAGGATACTTCCAGGCTTCCAAGTAGGTCTCCAACATTCCGTCCGGAATCTGGATTTTACCAGTTTCCTTTTCTGCTTCCTCTCCCATCAGCCTAAATGTCATTCCGAGCCCCGGGGATGTCAACCGGGGCGGCACGCTACCTGTCAAAACAAGTTTTTGTAGAGATGTACAGCCCGCAAACATGGCATAATGTAACGATGCTCTGGTCATAAAGTTCTCCTGAAATTCTCCCAAAGTTACTTTGGTAAGTGCAGAACAATCTACAAAACTACTTTCTCCCAGAATCACTATTTTTCCTTTCATTGTTACCCCTGTAATATTCCGGCAGCTTTGAAATGCATTTTTCAACAGATAACTCTCGCACCCATCTACCCCAAAGGTAACTTCTCCTGACAGATCCGAATCATAAAATGCAAAAGCATCCACTGCCATCACCGAAAGATCTTTCCAGTTGATCGTATAATATCCGGATGCCGACTTTGTCTGATACATGGCACAATTATAAATTTCCCGCGTAGTATCAGGTAAGGTAACACTCTGATCCACCGTTTTTCCGGATCGCAGGGCAATAAACGGATCTCCGTTAACATCTTCTCCGTACAGCATTTTTCCGTTTTGGCCGATATCTTCTATCCTGTATTTTTTCAGTCCCAGCCACACCGCAAAGCCTTCATGCGTTATATTATCATATTTATTCCAAATACATTCTTCGTCCTCTGATCGTTCTGTTGGAATGAAAAATACGCTATCTCCACATTCATCCCTGATTATCGGCTGATAATCCTTTTCGGTTTTCACAGAATAAGCATTGGCAGCAACAAACCGAAGCGCATTACACCCATCAAAAGCCTTGTCTCCAATGGTAAATTCATCCGTGGAATCCATCAGTATGCCTTGCAGAGACGTACAGCCATAGAAAGCTTCCCTACCGATTCTTTTAATATTTTCCGGCAAAATTACCCATTCCAGAGCAGTATGATCTTTAAATGCCTCATCTCCAATAGACGTAATCTTAAGTTCTGTCCCGTCATCTGCCAATACTTTTCCATCAAAGGAGGTAATGTCCTCCGGTATATTTAACAATTGTACTATATCTTCCGGTTCTGTAATAATATAGCGATATCCTGATTTTGTAGTTACCTCTTTTTCATTGATAACTCTGACAGTAATAGCTGACGAGTCTATTCCTATCGATGTCAGCATACTCTCAATCTCAGTTTTTTGCTTCTCATCCCGGCACCAGATGGACTTAATTTTGCTTCCTTCGAAGCATCCTCTCTCTAATTTAAGTGTTGTCTCTTTTTGAGCCAGCACAATGTTGCTCGTATTTGTTGCTGCAAAAGCCTGCCTTTTTATGCAGTTAACATTTTCAGGCAATCGCAACGTATCGGGTGCATCGCTTAATACATATTCCAGATTTCCATTTGTATCCGCTACCGTACCGTTTTGAAGCAAATATGTAACTTTGCTGCCATCTGTTCCAGGTACACACAATTCATGTCCGACCAATTTTTGTTTATATTTCTCTACAAAATCTTTTAATATCCTTTTGTCTATAGTAAACTCACATTTTTCTGTATTTTCCAGATTCATATCCGGGATCTCGTTCGGATCTGTTGTTTCTATCTGAATCCGGTCTAGCTCATTATACAACGGAATCCTTACCTCATTTATATCCGTAGAAACAATTAATTCATCCGTATGATAAGGAATTCCCAAAATCTTATTTAAGGCTTTATTATATAGTATTCCGTCTTCTCCGGCATACAGGTAAGGATTGTTTGCATCTACTATATATTTATTCCCCACAATCAGGTTTTCCTCTGTATTTACAACCATCACGGATGCCGGCAGTTTCAGCGTATTCACCGGAAGCATGTCTTCCGGATCCACTGCCTGAATGTACTCCGGAACCTCCAAGGCCTCCTCATCCTCCGTGTAGGCGGTCAATGTCTGTAACAGACATTGAGTTTTTCCCGGCAGATAATCTTCCGGCAGCTCCTGCATCTTTACTTTTACCACATATTGTCCGGGCACCGACACCGTTTCCGCAGGCTCCAGAATATGTCGACCGTTTTTCACCGAATAAAACCAGCCACTCAGATGTCCGTTCTCCGTCCATCCGGGAAACAATTCTGTCAGTTCGGTTCCCTCCGCTCCCAACAGGGCAGCTTGATACTGATATAAATTCAGTGTGCTCCCCGGTGCCGGATACTGTCCTTTTTTATTGACAATAGTGTTTAAATCAATTGTCTGAAAATTCTGTGTTAACTTTTTTGACAGTATATATACACGGCTTTCCGCAGGCTTATATGTGACATCTGTCCGGGACCAGTTTTTATCCGCCAAATGCAAGCGATACGCTATTCTGATTACCATCTGGTTATCCTTAAGCCCCCTCGGAATCGTCACAGGATATTGCGATATCCAGTTTGTTCCACCATCAAAAGAAACTCCTGCAATCTTTATGTATTTATCCTGCCCATAATGCTCCGTTGTCCATCCATGAGCAGTCCAATTTTCATCCAGCACGAAAGTATCCAGACTATTAAACAATTCGAGTTCTGTCACACTCTGTCCTTCATACAGATAAGTTCCATTGCTTTTTGCTTCTGAGTCGTCTAAGACCATAATAAAAACAGTATAATTCTCAGGTATATCTGATTCGTCATAAGGTACATTAGACATGCCAATATTGGGTAAATCTTTTTGTATTTCCGGATCTTTCACGGTATCGGCGGGTCTTGTTGTAGGCTGTGGTTCCGGCGAAGGCGTTTGGGAGGGCTCTGCCTGCCCCGGCCGGTCTGCATCGTTTCCACCGTAACTTCCCTGACCGTTGTTGCCATTGCCGTTGCCTGAACCATTGCCACTTCCGTTTATGCCGTCTGTACTGCCATTTCCGGCGTTCTGTCCGTTTCCGCCGGTGATCACCAGATCTGCATTATCTGTGTCTCCCGTCACATCATAGACATAGTTGTTGCCTGTATCCGGCTGTCGGTTTCCATCCTCCGGTAGGAAGCTGTTATTCCCGGCCTCTTCTCCCGCCAGATTGATCGTCTCCCCATTGCCATTGTCCGGCAGATTTCTTCTGTCGTTCTGGAACAGATAGTTCGCGCTGTTTTTCAGTTCCGGGCTCAATGAGTCCTCCGCCGTCTTATCCTTCTCCCAGAGTTCACTCTCCCCGTTCTGTTCCTCGCCGTTTTTCTGCGCCGAGGTATCTTCCTCTCCCGAGAAGATCACCTGATTGGCCTGCAGTTCTCTGCCGCTTCCGTTCGGCTGAAACGCCGTCCCCGCCTCGTAAGCCCGTACCATCTGATATGCACCGATTGTTACTACCGGTACCGCAATCACGGCAAGTACCGGTTTGATCCATTTTCCTTGCATTTCTATACCTGTTCTCTCTTCCGTAAAAAGGCCCCGACTTCTTTCTGCAGGGCAACAAAATCTACCGGCTTTGCAAAATGTCCGTTCATTCCACTCTTTAAGGACAGTCTCTCATCTTCCACAAACGCATCTGCAGACAGTGCAAAAATGGGAACTTTGTCGGCATCCGCATGGTCCATCTCCCGGATGGTACGGGCTGCCGTACGGCCGTCCATCACCGGCATCTGTACATCCATAAGAATAAAATCATAATACCCGGCCGGATGTGACGCGAAGCTGTCAACAGCTTTCTGTCCGTTTTCCGCCACTTCAACCTGTGCACCCATGTTGTTCAGAATCTCCACGGCAATCATGGCATTGATCTCATTGTCTTCCGCCAACAGAATTCTGCGGCCGCGGAACGAATTATCCGCATTCTGTTCCCGGTTCCCGTTTGTCGTTTTCTCTTCTATACTGCCTTCCTCCGCCAGCGGCAGCTGTAGGAATACGGTAAAATCCGAGCCCTTATCCTTCAGACTCTCTACCACGATCTCTCCGCCCATGAGTTGCACCAGCTGATCCGTGATGGCCATTCCAAGTCCCGTGCCGCCGTATTTTTTGGAAGTATCAATACTCTCCTGTTCAAAAGGACGGAATATATGATTGATGAACTCCGGGCTCATACCGATTCCGGTATCGTGTACCCGGATCATGAGATCCACGCTGTTTTCCTGTAATAACATCTGCCGGAAGGTGACAATGATCTCACCCTTGGCAGTAAATTTCACCGCATTGGACAGGAAGTTGATGATCACCTGACTGATCCGCAGTTCATCACCGATGACCGCATCCACCGTCATTTCTTCAAAATTTACTTCATACCGGATCCCTTTTGCCTCCAGATTTCTGGCAAACATATCATACAGCTTGTTCCCCAGCTTTTGCAGACTGAACGGCTTCTTCTCCAGTTCCACCTTGCCGGCCTCGATACGGGACATATCCAGAATATCATTGATCAGTGCCAGCAGATGATCCGAAAGTTCATCCGCCCGGGTCAGATACTGCATGGCCGCATCATCCGGCGCAAGCTTTCCTTCCGCCAGTGTCAACATACCGATAATACCGTTCATCGGTGTGCGGATCTCATGGGACATCCGGGACAGGAACGTAGTCTTGGACTGACTGACTTCCTCCGCCTGCGCCAGCTTTTTCTCGTATTCCGCAATCTGTTCATGGATTCTCGTAATACGCTCAAAAAAGAGCAGATCGTAGGCTTCCTCAGAGCATCTTTTTGCCCGGAACCGGATCCACTCTCCGTTTTGCAGGACAAATTCCTCGGAAAATTCCGTCACTCCGTCCCAGTTCTCATATTTCTGCCAGAGTTTCTCTCCGGCTCCCGTCTCTTGCAGATTCCCGAACAGACTGCGGACATCCTCCTGCATCTGCTGTAATGACACTCCCAGCAGATCCTCCGGATCTCCCTCCACATACAAAGGGAGTCTGTCACTCTTCCGCAGCAGAATACCGGCACCATCCGGATAATGGCGCATTTCCTGCCGAAAAAGCTTCTCTTCTTTTCTGTGATTCCGGCTGTCCACAGGATTCCGGTCTCCCATTTTTCTCCGCAAAAAAGAAATGACCAGAAATAACGCTGCCAGCAGTTCCAGACAGCCGATGATTACCAGTCCTATATGTTCCCCTAAAAGGGTAATTCCCTCTATTATATTTGTCATGCGTTGCCTCCACGCTGTATAACCCCAAAATATGCGCAATAGTACCATTGAACTATACCACACTTTACCGCTTACAGCAATGTGCATTCCCGTATTTTATCGCATTTCGTCGATTTTTAACGATTTCCCCATTATTTTGTTTTTCTTTGGTATTTTTTCAGATTGTAAGCAATTACACTGTTTGACGTGCGCTTTTTTTCATGTGATAATGGGGCGGTGAGTATAAATTTTATTTCATGAGGGAGATTATTATGAAAAAAGAACAAAGAAAAAGTTACGGGCCCTTTTGGGTCTGCTTCTGGTCCCCGTAGTTCTGACGGGGTGCCGCATCCGTACCACGCCTATGGGCGTATTTGCACAGATCATGGAGTATGCCTCCCAAAGCAATTCACAGGCATCCTCGTCTCACGGTCACGGTACTTACCATACCGAATCACAGCCGGCTTCCACACCCATGCCCCAGACGGATTACGACTCGCTGGATACCATCGGTGAGGTGCAGACCATCATGGTCTATCTGGTAGGTTCCGATCTGGAATCCGATTACGGCAATGCCAGTCTGGATCTGGACGAGATGGAAGCTGCCGGAGTGGACACGGCGCACAATAATATTCTGGTCTATGCCGGCGGTGCATCCGAATGGCAGGACCGCGGTCTGTCCGGTGACGAATGCACCGTTCTGCTGTTGACCGACACCGGTTTCGTACCCGTGGATACCTATCCGGCGGAAAACATGGGCGATCCGCTGACCCTGAGCAGTTTTCTGAATTATGGTTTTGATTTCTTCCCGGCAGATTCCTACAGTCTCATCCTCTGGGATCACGGCGGCGGACCGGTACTGGGCTACGGTGTGGATGAGAATTTCCGCGACCTGCTGACACTGGATGAATTGTCCGAGGCGTTGGGAGATTCCGTGGGAGCCCATATGACGAAACTGGAATGGATCGGCTTTGACGCCTGCCTGATGAGTTCTCTAGAAGTGGCTTCCGTACTGGCTCCCTACGCCAACTATATGATTGCCTCCCAGGAGACCGAGCCCGGTTGGGGTTGGAATTACGCTTTCCTGTCAGAGCTGTCCGATGAGGTGATCCCCGGTGATGTCATGGGGGAATATATCGTGGATTCCTACATGGATTACGGAGAATATGTTTTCGACGTCTATCCGAATCTGTATTCCGATCTGACCCTGTCCTGCATCGACCTGAATGCCTATGCCGAGGCTGAGGACGCTCTGAATACTTATTTTGCGGAACTGGATACTTCTCTGGATGTGCAGAATTACCCCAGGCTGGTGCGTAACCGTGCCCGGGTGAGAGATTTCGGTACTTACTCTTCCGATATGAATTACGGCATGGTGGATGTCCTGCATCTGTTAGAGCTGGTGGGAAATGATTCCGAAGCCGCACAGACTGCCGCAGAAGCCGTAGAAAACTGCATCGTCTATTCCGACACCAACATGGAAAATGCCGGAGGAATCTCTATCTGCTATCCTTATCAGACGGATGCGGATTACCGGGATGCCTGCATCGAAATGTTATATTATCTGGGCTTTGCTCCCAACTACACCCGTTTTCTTGAGGACTTTTACGCCATTGAAAACGGTGACACTCTGCTGGCGGATCGCGAGATCTCCAATGCGGAGACTACTGTCACCACCCAGAACGACGGTACTTACGATGAATCCGACATTACCCTGCAGCTGACCCCCGAGCAGCAGGCGAACTTTGCCTCCGGAGGCTATTACATCCTCTGTAAAGCAAAGGACGAAGGCTATATTGCCGCGGAAGAAGACGAACGTGCCGATGATATGTATCTCTTCATTCAGGGCAGCAAGCGCGTAACGCTGGATGAAAACGGTGTGCTGCATGCCGCATATAAAAACAACGCTGTATATATGGAAGACCGGGACGGTCTCTCCGACATTCCCATGATCCTGACAGAGACCGATATCAGCGACACTGAGAATCGTTATCTGGCACATGCGGTGCTGATGAATTACGCTGACAACTGGGAATCC
The DNA here is from genome assembly GCA_050873925.1 of Acetatifactor sp. Lineage (GTDB taxonomy): Bacteria > Bacillota > Clostridia > Lachnospirales > Lachnospiraceae > Acetatifactor. Next base: position 17,341 of record JBNMJR010000005.1, on the reverse strand, counting down.
CAGACTGCAAAAGTACAAATCGTTGTCAGTGACGAATATCCCGATGGTATCATCCGTAGTGCGATCCCCCTGGATCATGACGATGCGGAACTGCAGAGTGCCAGTAAGCAGTTGATCCATCTGGACGACTATGAGACTATGTCCTTAATGGCAAGATGCAGCTACGTGACCCGGGATGCCAACGGCAACCTGTTGAACTTCTTCGACTGGGAACAATCCGGCTGGATGATGGGCTTCGATGTGGATCTGACCGGTGATTACCGGACGGTAGTAAAACCTCTGGATCATCCCGAGAACTTCGTGTGCATCTTCTTCATGACGGACTCTCAGGGAAACACTTCTTATTCCGAAATGATTCCGTTGAAATAAGGAAAGGCTAGCTTTCCAACTCTTTTCCTTCTCTGCCGGCCTGCTCGATCAGGGTCTTATCCACGTCGGTCTCGTAGTTTTTGATGGAGACTTCGACAGGGGTGGGATCCTTGGTCAGGCGCCTGCCGCCGACATGATTGAAGAAGACGATAATGCCTGCTGCCAGCCCAAGAGAATAGGATACTTCCAACGTATTCAATCCTCCGGGGTCGGCACCCATGGCCATCCGGTACACTTCCGTGAAAACCTCATTGATTCCCACATCATTATGATAGGCCATGATCGTATAAGCCGTACCGAAAAAACTGATCAGGCACACAAAAGCAGCCTTGATCCACTGCTGCCAGCCCTTGTGCCTGTTTACACTGATCCATTCCACCAGCACATCTGTCTCTCCCACCACCTGCACATCGATATCCGGACAGATTTCCTCCATGAGACTTACCAGTTTCAGACAGCTGATCACACAACGTTTTTTATCGTCCTTGAGAAAATGATGGACTTTGATAGCCTTCAATTTTGCCTGCAGTACCGGATCCTGACAACGAAGTTCCGCCACATCTTTCAGGAAAACATCCTGGGCCTGCACCTCCGCACTTCTGTCACATTTCAGATAAACCGTCTGCTGCTTCATAGCTTTTTCCTCCTGTTGCAACTATTGCACTGTACGGTGCAGCTCTGTCGCAAAATAAAACAGAGATCCGCAGATTTTCCCCGCTGCCATCCCCAGAATGGCCCAGCCCAGTCCATGGCGGAAAGAAATTCTTCTGGCGAAAATAGGGATACTGTCCAGCATCTCGGCGATAGCCAGTGCCAGACACCCGATGAACATTCCGGCAAACAATCCGAAAACCGCCTGTGCTCCGATGCCTGCTGCCGTCCATAGCCTTAGCTGTTCCGGGAATCGTTCCCGCAGATAGCTTCCCCACTGACTGTACTCCGGAAAAACCGTGACAAAACATCCCGCCAGCGTTCCGAAAATAACCATCTCCTCATACAACAGCACATAACGGGCCGTGTGGGTCTTGCCCGCGAAACGTGGGATCAGTCCCACCGCCACCAGCACCGTGAACACACCGGCTGCCGACAGCAGACCGTAACTGGCCCCGGTCACTATGAGCAATAATTGTCTGATCAGCATTCCCGTTCCCCTTTCGCAAAATTTCGCTCCCGGCAGTCCTCAAAGGATCTGCCAATGATCTTTTTCTGCACACAATAGAATATCCCAAAAACGAAAATCATATACGGATGGCACTTTTTTCCCAAATGTGCTATACTACGTTTATATGTGTGCAGACACTGCCTGACTTACTGTTTGCGCCGTTTTGAGTGAAAGATTTTAGATTTCAAATATGTGTGAGGTTTTACAACTATGAATACAGCAGATACGACTGAAAATACAGAAAAAAAGACGAGTGCACTTCCCGCGAAAAAAGTCTCCGATTCCGAGACCCATCAGCTGCATGTGGTCATTCATCCGGATATCAATGGTTTCGGGCGGCTGTTCGGCGGAAGACTGTTGGAATGGATCGATGAAGTAGCCGGTGCCACCGCCAGACGACACTGCGGCAGGGATGCCACCACAGTAGCCATCGACAACCTATATTTTAAATCCGGTGCTTACCTGAATGATATTATTGTGCTGATCGGCAAGGTCACCCATGTGGGACATACCTCCATGGAAGTCCGCGTTGACACCTACCGCGAGGAGCAGGACGGCACCAGACATCCCATCAACCGGGCTTACTTCGTCATGGTAGCCATGGGCGACGACGGCAAGCCCACTCCCGTTCCCGGCCTGATCCTGGAGAACGACGGGGAACGCATGGAATGGGACAATGCCATTAAGAGAAGAGAGTTAAGATTAGTCCGTAAGAAAGAGGGGTTCTAAATCCGATTCGATCGCAAGCGTTTATTTTCTTTACCTGTCTGCTCATTTTGTCCTCCTAATTTTCCTCATCATAGGGAAGGATCAGCCAGTTCCCCGATTCGGTGACTCTGTAATATTTATCCGTGTCGGTATCTACCATAAGTATGGGGATCACGCCGCTGCTCAGCACCGTTCCGTCGATGTAGTAGTGGGAAGCTCCGTCATAATAGATATCATGATATCCGGGATTTCCCGAAATATCGGAAGTACCCACATGTCCGGCTACGACCTTGCTTTCGATTCCTTCTATTTTTCCGGTCTGTGCAGGGAATTTTCCTACAAAAGTCTCCTCTCCGGTTCCCCATTCCCACAGATCCCCGGCCTCTTCATCAATACCGGCGTGTACAAAAATTGTATTGCCTTCTGTATAGTACCTGGGCAGATTTTCTATCCACCGGACGTATTTATCGTCGTCCGCCTCCTGCTCCTCACTGTAAGTAGGGTTCATTTCGGCAATCGTGGAGTATCCCAGCAGTACAAATTCCTCATGATTTCCCATCAATGCAACGACCTTGTCTCTGCCATACTTGTATTGCAGCTCCATAATCTTATCCAGAACATACCGACCATCCTGTCTGCCGTGAATGTAGTCCCCCAGAAGTACCAGACGGGTATCCTCGCTTTCCAGATGATCCTCTATGCGGCTCAGTGCCTCTTCAAACTCTGCCAGACATCCGTGAATATCACTCATGCAATAAATTTTCATTCGTTTTCTCCCTCGTATCGATTCGTTGACCACAGTTACATTGTTCCTCTTTACATCTGACTCAGAAAATCAGTCGCACTCTTTTCATTTGGATGATTTTCGCAGAAATCCAGATATTGATAAAATAAATCCTGCGCTGTTTTCTCTGCAATGGACCGGTCCGCTTTCTCTAATGTGACTTTTATCTTGATCCACAGGGGATTTTCCTTATTCGGTCCCATCTCTATATCATAGCGGCCCTTTTTCTCTCCGATGGCTTCCGGTTCATCAGCTCCCTCCCACTGGTATGGCGGATCCAGGCACCAGTTTTTGTCACGCAGGCAAGACCGGACCTTATATTGATATTTCACCAAAACTTTTGACAGATCCTGTTTGTGATCCAGACAATGTAATGTTTCCACTGTCAGGTCCATCTCCGGATGAGCGGTACAGTATTTTTCTGCGTCACTTTTCCTTGTGAAATATCCGTATATCGTCCAGTCGCTATAATAGGCATACATGACAACATAAATATCATCCTTGTAATAAGTCTGCAGAAATTCCTCCTTCGTGATCACTGTTGTACCGATCTCCACCCGGTCGATCCGGTAAGGAACACGTCTTCCGTTTTCTTCTGTGAAAAAGCTTCCTTTAAAGATTTTTTCCAGCAAAAGATCTCTGGCATCTTTCCAGTATCCCTTCCCCCGAAACTCCGGATACAGTATTGGAGATATCCTACAGATATTTCCTTTGACTTCCAACGCAACATAACCTGGCACCAGCCTCTTATGTTTACTTCCCAGATTTTCCGAAATTCTGTAATCCAGGCCGATCTCAAACAGTTTCTCCGGCTTCTGTTCAAAAAGAGCACTTCCCTCAAGGAAACGCTCTTTTTCATCCCCTTCTTCCAACTGGGTCAGTTCTACCTGAAGATCCTCTCTGTAGAAATAGTTCCTGTACATGAATATCCTCCTCCCGTTTTCAGGCATAAAATCGCTCTTTTGTCTCCAGACAGAGGCAGGCAAGCCGTCCACCGGCAAAGCCGCATCCACAGTCCAGGAGATATACGTTGTGTCTGTCGTTGCACCAGATGGAATTGCCCGGCTCATCCAGATATCTTCTGTCCTTTTTCCACACAATGCTGTCCGTGGGCGTATGACCGCACATGGAGATATATCCATCGATACCTTCAAAGAAAAAGCAGTCAATATCCATCGTTCCCCGCATATAATACCGGTCCTCTTCCCGGACATTGGGATGGGAAGTCATGGCATGAGCAAACAGATATTTCTTTCCCTCCAGCTCCAGTTCCTTTTGCAATGGCAGTCCCTTGATCAGATCGGCAATGTTCAGCATATCTACTTCGGTAATACGCTGTCGCAACAGTTCAAAGGTGTTGTAACCGTAGGGAGCTAATTTGTGCCGCTTTTTCTCCGGAGTATTAAAGTACTCATAAGTGTAATTTGCCAGCCAGTCATCATGGTTGCCCCGTATCCATGTGCATTTCCCCTGCAATCCGGAAAGTGCACAATATACGCCGAAAGGATCAGCATTTTCCCCTCCCCGGTCGAAAACATCGCCGAGAACGATCAGCTCATCGTCCTTGGTGATGTTAATCTGCTTCAGGATCTGTTTCAGCTTCTTCAGGTCGTTATGTATGTCACCCATAACATAATGCATATCCATCCTCCTTACTTCTGTTCCCTTTCGCCTTATATACCGGCGTATGCTTATAGCTTCTGCTCATTCAGACTCCTTAATATACTTTGTCCCATATGGTTTCTGCTTCCCCTGCGAACCTGCTGTCCTTACAGGCGGCTGCATATTCCGCCGTTGCACGGATCACTTTTTTATCCTTCTCTTTTGTCCGGTCATGAAGGAAATCGCGAAATGCCAGCAGCGCGGCCCGGTGCGCTTTCCGCTTTTCATCCTGCCCCTCTTCCATCTCCGGGAAATCCGCCTCCAGGTACAGGGGATTTATATGCTCATGGGACCAGTAGCCCCGTTCCCTGAGGAATACAACCTCCACCTGGATGTCCAAGAAGTCTTTCCATTCTACGGCCTCCATGTGTTCCATATACTGTTGCCATTCCGAAGCGCCTGTCAGCAATATTCCATATTCCGTTGATTCTGTAAAGGTACTTTTATACCGTACAATAGTTCCGGCTTCCATGCCAAAGGGGATCCGGAAAAACTGATATTCAAAGCGGTCCTTTCTCAGGGAATCCACCTGCTCTTCTTCCTCCGCAGGAATATCGCGAGAATCCCATGTCAGGCATTCCCCACCGGCTTTATGCATGCTGTCCCCGCTGCTTATTCCTATGCATTCCTCCCTGCCGGGAAGTTCCGGTTGCAATATATTATGTGGTGAAAACCAGGGAATCGTAACATCCTGTTTCGTGGATTCTCCATATATTAATTGTTTCTCCACAGTATATGTCATTTCTTCCTCTTCCTCACACTTTTTACTACCATATCTGCGGGCTGTTTCATAATCCGCGAAGACGCCTCTGATGCAGTCATCAATTTGCAGAAGATAGACATATTTTCCCTGTGAATTGTCGGTCAACAGCCGATAGGCCTTTTCTTCATAGGTAAGTCTTTCCAGAATCTGCCTTTTCAGTGTTGTATCCGCCGTCGTGTCTGCCAGTTCTTTCAGGGCCTCCAGAATCTCTGTTTTGGTATGTATGGGAGAATTCCATATCAGAGTGGCTTTCTGCCAGTCTGTGAATACCCAGTGCTCTTCCTCCAGATATTTTCTCATTACCTGTGATGGTACTAAATGAAACATAGTGTTCTCCTCTTTTTACTGTTGTGAAGTAAAATCATTTCCAAATGAATTTAATACGCTCCCTTATATATTTCCTTAAATGTTCTCGGTTCATAATTCATCCAGGGCTTCATACATCCGATATTAATTGCTCTCGCCTCCGTCTTATACACATGGTTGCAATCATCATTGACCATATTTGCCAGACATATCTGATAATAATCATCCTCCGGGCTGTTATGCGTATGTCCGTAAAGCAGAATCGTTCCCTTCCCCATTCTCTTCCAGCTGAAAATGGGATAGTGGCACAGCACCAGGTCATGAGGCTGGCCATCTACGGAATCCACGATCTCCTTATAATCACAGACCTCCTCAAACAGCCGCTGATATCTGTAGTCCGAAACATCGTCATGGTTTCCTCTTATCAGGATCTTGCGGCCCTTCAATGTGGAAATATAAGCTATCAGGCTTTCATTGTTTCCATGGTAGCTGATGTCTCCAAGAAGATATACGATGTCATCGTTTGTAATTTTACGGTTCCACTTATTTCTTATTGTCTGATGCATCATATCCAGATCTTCAAACGGTCGGTTATCAAATTGAATGCAGTTCGCATGAAATAAGTGCAGATCACTAATGTAATAATTCATAAATACTCCTTCTCAGCCGATGCTTTTCTGTACTCTGCCTACAATGTATTTTTCATCAATATGTTTATAAACACATTTTTTCCCGGGAGACGCATGATCATAGCCTTCCATGTCATATTCAATCCCTGTGATCTGTTCCCCGCTCCGGAAAATATCCACTACGCAGATCATGCCCTGACAAAGCCATTCTTTCCTGCCGTCTGAAAACCGGAAATTTACGACATCCCCCTGTCGGTACAGCGGGACCCGCAGTTCTTTTTTCATGTTACTCCTCCTTTATAATACCTTTATAGTAATCCCGTTTTAACATTTTTTCCATCAACCGCTGATTGCATAGTACCCCTTTACGATTGCATGATCCGGGAAGCCCGGCAGGATGCTTTCCGTTTCTCCGATTTCGAAATTTATCCATTGAAAATCCTTTCCATGCAGATAGATAAGTGGGGCCCTTCTCACGAAATCTCTGTCATAGGGGGCCACGGTGATTTTCACATTTCTGCCTATGATATGATCCTCCGCAAATTCATACGCCTTTCCATTTTCGCTGTGTTCTCCAAAGATGCTGGACCCGTCCGGTGTATTTCTTTGAAAACCGGATGCCCTCAGCATTTCATCCATTACCCTCAGATTCCAGGCGGGCTCTTCTGTTCCTCTTCTCAGGTTGTTGCCATCTGCCACCATAATCACCGGATTTCGATATTGCCCAACCTTATCCATGACTGCCTGCAATTCTTTCGCCCGTTCCCCATGTTCCACGATCCGGATCCGGAACCCCACCACAGTGATCCTGTTATGGTGTCGGTCTTCCAGATCAGCGATCAGTAAGTTCGGTGCATTATTCCCCGCCTTGCTAACAACGGAATCGTCTACTGCAATCAATGTATACAATTCCTTTCTCCACAAAATTCCCACTTCATTCATACCTGCTCCATTATGGGTAATCGCATACTCATATCCTGAAGCCTTCATTTTGTTCCAGAATTTTTCGATGTTTCCGACCTTATAAAGTTCTGTTAAAACAATGATATCCGCCTTTTGTTCCAACAATTCCTCCTCTACCCACTCGGGAATTCTGCTCCCCATGCCGCTTCGCTGATTAATGTTCCATCCGATAATTTTGTTCTTCATAAATGTTAATTCTCCTTTGCGTAATATTCCCTGCCGGTTTCCAGACAAATGCCTGCCAGTCTTCCCTTCTTAAAACCGGCGCCGCAATCCAAGGCAATGTGATTGTTTGCTCTGTAAATACAGCCCGGATGAGGATTGTCCTGCGCTCCGAAATTCGTCTTCGCAAGCAGCGTCTTTAACTGCTCATACTCCCCGTGAATATCACTGATTACAAATGTGCTCATAGGCTTCCTCCTTTTATACGATTTATATTTTTCCATTTCCAAACCGCCTGTTTTTCAGCTTTTTGGGATTTTTTCAACATCATCTTTCAAAATAAAATGTTTTTTAAACTCAAGTGTGTTATAGTAAAAAAGGGAGGTCATAACAGCATGGCAAAACTCAAAGAACCGGAATATCATTCCTACCTCATTCCGCGGATCCGCGTCACACAAAAACAGATTTGTCCAAGAAAAACTTCCGATACCGTTCATAAATATCACTTGTCCTTAGATAACACCAAACCGTTTATGGTCCAGTTTCCTTCCCACTCAGATCAACTCCGTCTGCAAAAGGAAACCTACGATTTTACTGGTGTCATGAACTATAGTCTGGATCTCAGACAGCTATTAAATTATTGTTCTAAGGAACGTATCAAGAAGGACTATTTTAAGACCATAGATCAGAAATACTACTGCAAAGCTTTTGTTGTCATTGATTTCGGAGGCGGAGACAAACAAGATCTCAGAGAGTTCTTCTATCGGGAAAGCGGTTTCTCCATTACATACACCGGTGCTTCTTCCTCTGCCTCTGACCAACCGCAAACAATACAATATGTACGATACAAGCGCACCGCCTCCGGTGCCCGTAAAGGGACCTGCTTTTTTATAGCAAAAGAGTTATATGATATCATGATGACCTGGAGCTATGCCAGATTGGCCCCCGCTGTTGCAGAGAAAAAAGAGCCTGTTTCCTGGGAAGCCTATCTTGCTCTCACCCTGAGTTCTCTGGAAGCCACCATGAAAGTGGACCCCAGACAGATTCTTTTTGTAAAAGACTACTATTCCCCTCTGGACGGGGATCGTCTGAATGAGATTTACGACAAAAACGGTGAACTGCATAGCCGAAGACGTCAGACCTCAAAAATCGGAAGGCCCAATGCCGTCTCTCTGTCTAACTGTATCTGGGACGGTGAGGGTTTAATTGATGCAAGCCTTTTTGAAACAGATGAAACTTTAAGAACTATGTACGCCGATAAACATATGCTCTTACTCCGCGGCAAGTTCTTTAAGGCCTGTGTGTTTAAAACCAATATTCAGAAATGGTTTCGTGATAACGGTATCACCGATGAAACGCATACCGTAAAAGACTTAAACGGCTACACCCAGAGTAAAAAAATAGCAGATATCAGGTATATTATCCCGGAAAGCTGCCTGAAATTTTTAAAATTTAATGATTCCCAGAGTACGGAAGAGATGATCCGTGAATGGATCAATAATATCGGTTCCAAAAACAATAAGCCCGTCTGGGGAATTATAAAAGCCGATAAACCTTCTAAATTCATGGATGGAAATATGGTATTTACTTCCTATCAGATGCTTAATACCATTGGATTTGATGCAGACTCTGCCAAAGCTTTTCTGGAACCGACAATGACGCTTTTACAAAATATGTCTTTACCGGGAAGCACGGGTGCCGCGTATGTAAAATATTATCTGGACCATTTTTATTCCGGTGAAATCTCCGATGGAGATATTTTCGATAAATCCGATGATATATCATCGGAATCAGATAATAATGCCATGTTCCGAATGATTCACTACCGAATAGAGACCGCCCGAAAATTGCTTGCGCTCACTCCGGATTTTTGGAAAACAGCTATGTATAAATCTGTTGTGCAATCTTTGCAGGATCACATCGTTTGTCAGATACCGCAGGGACGGGTACTCATAAACGGTATCTACGGAACGCTTTTCTGTAACGGATTGGAATTATTAAAATATGCCATAGACAAAAATTATAAGCCGGGAGATCCTATCCTCCTCAAAAAAGACGGAGACGCATATACTCTCCCCGTCTTACGTGGTAATGAAATCTATTCCACCCGCTTTGGTAAGGATGAACAGCTGGTCTGTGCAAGAAATCCCCATATCACCATGGGCAATTATTTTCTTGCCACTAACCGTGAATATAAAATAAAGTCTTCGGATGAACAAACCGTGTATGACACCTATTTTGATCTGTCCCGGGAAATCGTATGTGTAAATGCCATTGATTCCAATATTATGGCAACTCTCAACGGCTGCGATTTTGACTCTGATACCATGCTGATCACCAACAATCCGGTCATGCTTGATCTGGTCACCCTGCAAAGCCGCAGATTCCGGCCACCGGTTCTACAGCTTGACGCAGCACCGATCATTAGGAAAGAAGGGGAAACTCCTTCCATGTTTCGGGCATCTATTGATAATATGCTATCCAATAGTCAGCTGGAACGTATTGTGAATCTCTCGCAGCGCCTGAACTCCCTGCTGTGGATGCTTTCTCCTCTGTCATCCTGGAAAGCCGAAGGCGTATTCAAAAACTATAACGTCTGGTACGGCAACAGCAAAGAGGACGACAAAGAGGACGACAAAAAGGACGACAAAAAGGTTATAAAAATCGGGCAGGAGCTCTATGAATACGGTTGCTGCACAATGGCTGCCCTGTCAAACATAGCCATAGACAGTGCCAAGCGAACCTATGGCTATAACATCAATCATGAATGCAGCACCATTCTAAATACGATATTGGGGACCGGAGATGCTTATTCTGATCCCGATGGAATAAGTTCTTATCATCGGTTAAAACGCTGTACGCCCTGGTTCGATGCCAGATACAGCAGACAACGGGAAGGAATTCTGCCTGATATTCCAGAGGGTGTCCGGCTTGCAGGGCGGGAAATACTGGGCTGGGATCCTATGAGTTATCTTATCCGGGTAGCCTATGATCATCACGGGTCATTGAAAGATACCTCTAAGCCATCGGAGGACACCTATAAAGGATCAGGTTATTTTGATTTTATGAAAAAACTTTTGAATACCTGCCATATTTCCAATGCCGATGTCGATGTCGATTGCCATTCCAGTCTGAACAGCTGTCTGGATGCTTTGTCCCGTTGCAATACCTATATTTCATGGGCTAGGACAAACCATGTCAAAGACTATGCAGAAGAATGCAAACAAATTACGAAATGCTGCAACAGCATCAACAATACGCTTCGTAGCCGCACGGTAAATGCAGACGCACTATTGTGGCAATTGATTGACCTTTTCCGTAATGATTATAAACTTTGTAAGCTACAAAAGCCGGATAATTCCACTCAGTATTGTATCGTCCATAAAAAAAATAACCGTTATGCCTCACTACCGGCGCTTATCAGACCCAAAGCACTACTCTTTGCCGCTCTGTTCCTGAATGAAAATACTTACCTGGTGGAACGACTACTGCATTCTTACGAAGAAAACGATATCGAACCACCGAAATATCCAGCTATAGAGGTATATGGTTATCCGGTTGAGGTGTAAACATTTTGGCGGAAGATCCACAAAATCTTCCGCCATTTTCAGGCCCACCGTCTCAGGAAAATGCTTTTATGTATTCCAGGAAGATAATGGTCTCCACCGCAGGCGTCTTCGAAGCAAATTCCGCCCTCTCGATACCGTTCGTAAGTAAAAGTCTCTCCCATAATTTCGGATATTCCCTGAAATCGAATTTCTGGTCATCCAATATTACAAATTCCTCTATCTCCGGATGTTCTTCCAGATAATTCAGGATTCCCTCCCCTCTGTGCTTCCAGTGATCCGTCGTCTTTCCGGCCAGCCGTAATCCCTGCTTCTCCAGCTTGGATACCAGATACCGGAAGTCATCCGCTTCCGGCTTCATCTCTTTCCAGTCAGAGGTCAGAACAAGTTCTGCATTCCCGTATTTCTCCATTGCCTTTGCAAGGATTTCAACTCTCGCATCATCAATTCCATGATACCCGTCCGGTGTACGCTCCACCGTTGTTCTCGTATTCAGTACTCCGTCAATATCTAAAAATATTACATTTTTCATTCTCTTTTCCTCCATTCAGGCTATAAACCCCAGCTGTTTCTCTCTGACAGCTTCTCTGGCTGTCGGCATCGTAATATCACTCTCTTCAAGGGTTGTGATGGTCTGTTCGGTGATCTGTGCTTCCTCCAGTTCCATTACTCTTTCCGCCAGATTCATCTCCGCTTCTTCCAGCACCTTGCGCACGAAACGGCCGTTTCCGTAATCATCACTCCGTCTTGCACTTTCATAGATGTTTCTGAGCTTCTCCATCGCTGCGTCCGTAATCGTCATTTGCTTTCGGGAAAGCATGAGTTTTGTAATACCACAAAGTTCCTCCGTGGTATAGTCTTCAAATTTCACCTGAAATGCAATTCTGGACCGCATACCGGGATTTCTGTCAAGGAACTCCTGCATAGGTTCCGGGTACCCCGCAAATATCACAATGACATCCTCTCTGTGATTTTCCATTTCCTGAACAATGGTATCGATTGCCTCATCGCCAAATCCGTTTTCATAGGCATCGCACAGGGAATATGCCTCGTCGATGAACAGCACTCCTCCCTGCGCCTCCCGGAATTTCTTTTTCACCAACGGTGCCGTTGCTCCCACATGGTCTCCCACAAGATCCGCCCGGCCCACTTCCACGAAATTTCCGCTGGATAATATCTTTTCATCCTTCATAATTGCAGCAAACAATCTGGCTACGGTAGTCTTGGCTGTACCGGGATTGCCGGTAAATACCATATGCAACGTGGCATTGTCTCTGTGAATTCCCTTTTCCATACACAATTTCTTCAGTTTATAACCGGCGATTGCCTTACGAATCACCTTCTTGACAGAAGAAAGACCGATCATTTGCTCCAGCTCTTTTGCTGCAGTTCCGACCGGTCTTTCCTCTTTTTGTCCTTCCTTCAACTGTCCGATATCTTCTTTCGTAATCAGAAAAAGTTCCTGTTTTCTGATGTTACAGGCCTCTCCCCTCATGGCAAGCAACCTGACGGATTGCTCCCTCATTGCCTTTTCTACCAGATTCCGCACATATCTTCCGTTACCGAAATTGTCTATCCGGCTCACTTTCTCAAAGATATAATGCGCCTCTTTCGTGGCTTCCTGTGTAGCATGAAAGCCGCGTTCCAGCAGCATCTGTTGAAATATTTCCGTCAGTTCCTCCGCATTGTAATCCGGGAAATTGATCCAATGCGGAATTCTGCTCCTCAGGCCTTCGTTCTGTTCCATAAATTCTTTCATTCTCTCATGGTATCCGGCCAGAATAACGATGCAATCCTCCCTGTGGTTTTCCATTTCCCGAAGCAATGCCGTGATAGCTATATCGCCTTGCAGAGAATATGCCTCATCGATGAATAATACACCTCCTTTTGCTGCCTGAAACGCTTTCTGGATCGTATATTCACATCCAAGTCCCGTCAGTTCCATTCCACCGCATTCCACGAATGCTCCGCTCTTCAAAATCCCTTTTTCCTTCGCAATGCCGGCAAACAGTCTGGCCACAGTGGTCTTGGCACTTCCCGGATTCCCTCCGAATATCATATGCATTGTGGATGCCTGATAATGCTTTCCTCCCCGTTTCTTCCTCTCCTTCTCCACAACATCTACGGCAATAATACTGTCGATCTGCGCTTTTACCGCATCCAGGCCAATCATTTTGTGTAACTTTTCATAATCGGATTCTGCATTTTGATCCCGGTCCAGCAGGAAATCTCCGGAAATGTCATAATGATAAGCCTGAAGTACATTCTTGTTGAGGCACCATGGTCCAAACTTTTCAAAAGCCGTAATCACATCCGTCTGTGTGAACTCATTCCCCGGATATTGCTTCATATATTCGGACGCCTGCTCTGCATATTCCGCATATTCGGAAGCTTTGATCAGCTCTTTCAGATAACTTACTGCCGTCCGTCTGTCTCCCGTCCCTTCTCTGAGTGCCACCGGGATCACATATTTTTGAAGCTGAGATAACAGGTAGTAGGAAAAGCCCGGCTGCTCCATGTTATAGACAAACAGGAACAGGCAGCTGTTCCGATAGCGTTTCACCAGTTTTTCGAGATACTCACTTGCTCTGACATAACTATCCGGGGTATAACCAAATTCCGTTGAAAGATCAAATACGATAGCGCCTCCATAGTTATTTTCGATGATTTGCTCCAGCTGGTTCTCTTTCTTGTATAAATCGGGCAGTATCTCGCTGATAATCTCGATCCGTCTGCTGTGAACCCGTTTTGCCCGGTACAGCTTCTGTATCAGGACTTCCGCCATGTCCATGGCAGCTTCCACGCTTCTTCCGGAAATAATGTAATGGACCATGTTGCCCCGGTACTCTGCTACGTTACTATGTGCTTCTATATTCGAAAGTTCCTTTCGAAAATCCGGGTCATAAATAGAATTGTTCCTCTTGCTGTTCTCCGATATAACAAGCTCTCTGAAATCACAGCCACGACTATTTGCATCCGTATTGTTCCGCTCATAGTAAAACCGCAGATTTGCAGCATCCATAATATTTCTGGACATTTCAAAATAGTTTCTTCTCCTGCTTTCCTGCAGATCTTCCAGGAATTCAAACATCGTAATTTCCTGCGGCTGTATTTTTATTTTCTTGACCTGAAATACTTCGTCCAGAATTCCCATTAAGTAATCATAGGCCTCTGAAAAGGAATACTTCTTCTCATCATGACAAAGTACCGCCAGGGTCATATCCGCTTCCTGCCGATATGCACAGAACACAATACCGTTTTTCAATTTTTCATACAGGTAATTGTTCATGGATAGAAAAGCGTTGTCGTAGCCATAAGATCTAAGCTTGATTTTTGCATCTTCCACAATCTGTGTCTCGTTGGTTCCCAATGCGAAGCTGTAACATCTCATACTCGTTCCTCCTGTGTGTCTTTTCGACTTATCTTCAGATTCTATAGCGTTGAGATAACAGTTCCTGCAAAGTACTGTAAAATCAATGTTTTTTGAATTAATGGGGGGATATTTGGAAAATAAAATGTTTTTTGGATGTGGGGATAATATTTTACGAAGATAGCATAATTAGAAAAACTACTAAGCACTAAAAAATTTGTGATATAAAACAACAACTCCCCTATGTTAATCAGGGGAGTCATATAGATATAATATCTTATAATATAATTAGATTATTCAATCTTTAAACCTAACGTTTCAAAAAAATACTCATACAACTGCTCTCCACATTCTTCTGCCAATTTGTCTGCTCTACGCTTAATTAAGTCCCAAACGTCTTCACATATATTAATATCGAGCTTTTTATTATCACACGAAAAATTTTTTATTTTGTATCCATCATCCTTCTTTTCGACAAAACTGCCAAGCAAACAATGATTTTTATAAAAAACTCCAATGTCTTTTTTATCCTCGTCCCTATCCTGAGCCATGCAATTTACATAATCGCCATATTTACGCGCATATTCTTTATAGTTATCGCTATAATTTTTTAAAAATTTATCTAAGAAATCATTTATCCCATTTTTTGATTTTGAATATTTCCTTTCATCCGTTGGTGTTTTCGCAGAGCTTCTTCCAACATTTACTGGTAATAACCAAAAATTTGCTAAACAGTGATATTTGCTTTTCCATGAACTGATAGTATCAGCGTCTTTCCCACAATATACTTTTGCATTCATGGTATCACCAGCAAATTGCATATTCGACAATCCGCCATCTTCTTTTAATAATTTCTTATCTGGAATCAGTCCTTGGTACACGGTCTCATAAAACCCAATCGCAAAATCTGACATATCCTCATCAGCAATGGAACCGTATTTTTGCCCACTTAATATTATTTTGTTTCCCTCAGAATCTGTAAATAATCTAATTCCATCAAAATGTTTGGAGGCAATAATAGAACATAATAAAATCTCTTTAACTAAAATCTCTTTATCTAAAATCTCTTTAACCCAATTATTTTCAATAGTAGTCAGCATTTATGCTCCCCGTTCCTTTCATCAGTTCATTAAACTAGAAGTCTCCAAACCAGATATTCAGATCCACTTCTTCGTTAATACCGTCCACGGCGCCTTTTTCGCTGTACTGCCATACCTTATAGGCATACGGATAGTACAGATCATCATTATAATAAGCGAACCACTTATCATACTGTTCCAGCTGTCCCAGATCCAGCATGAGGGTTCCCATCTCCATGTTGTGGTAGATCATGGGCTTGTATCCGGCGCCCTGGATGGTCTGGCAGAACAGGGCGGTCAGGCGGGTTCTCTCTTCCACGCTCAGATCATTGGCACGTCCCTTGCCGCCGCTGACTTTTTCCACATCGAATACGATGGGCAGTTCGATGTTATAAGGTTTTACCTTTTCCAGTACCAGATTGGCTTCTTCCAGCAGTTCCTCGTCTGTGATGGCCTGAGAGTAGAAGTAGACACCTACTTTGATGCCTGCCTGCAAGGCTCCCTTGACATTCTGCTCAAAGTATTCGTCCTCCACCAGCTTGCCCTCTGTGCCGTAGCCTCTGAGGCCTACGCGGATGAACGCGAATTCCACACCGTCTGCGGCTACCTTGGTCCAGTCGATATTGCCCTGATGCTTGGAGACGTCGATTCCCTTGTGGGATACCACCTGCCCGTCCTGCATATACTGCACTTCTCCGTCCTCCAGAATGTTCAGGTTCTCCAATACATAATCATTTTTCTGCAAATCATCACGAATGGGCACGAAATTGAAGGTTCCGTTGCTCACCACGACCAGTTCGTTGGGATAATAGGGACGCAGGGTCTCTACCATGGTGGTGCCGGAGGTCAGACCGTCACGGATTCCGGAGAGGATCTTGTTCTCTTCCTCGTCCTCGGCCTGCTGCTTTGCCTCAGCAACCAATGCATCCACTTCCTCCTGCGTATAGGTCTTCACCACTTCCTGTGTGCTCTCTTCCGTCTGGCTTCCGGCTTCCGCCGCTGCCGCCAGATCGTTGGCGTTGCTCTGGAACTTGCTGTCGATCCAGGAATACAGAATTCCCGCCACATATGTTACCAGCACCAGAACCAGCAGACATCCGGTCATGACCAGAATCGATGCTATGGTGTTGTTTTTCTTACGCTTATTTGCTCTGCTCAGACGATCCTCGGGGATCCGTCCGTTTTCGTTTTGTTTTTTCATAAGTACCCCTGCTCTCCTTTTTCATGCTGTCTTTCTATAATTATGCAGCATTGCGGTCTGTAAGATTATATTCCTTTATATAATATAATCGAATTTCCGGCGGAAAGAAAGAGGAAAAAATTTGTTTTATGAATTATTAATGAATTGGCCCTTATCCGGCCATCTCCCGCATTTCCCGCAGGATCTTTTTCTCCAGACGGCTGACCTGCACCTGGCTGATTCCCAGGATCCCGGCAATCTCCGTCTGGGTCTTGTTCTGAAAATAGCGCATGCGGATCAGCTCCCGGTCTCTCTCCGGAAGCTCCCCAAGCAGCTGCGCCAGCAACATCTGATCCAGCAGCCTGTCCTTCTCCACGTCATTTTCCACCGCACTGCTGCTTCCCATGCTGGCTCCCACACAGCCGTGGGCTGCGGCCACCACCCGATCCGCCAGACACAACTCACTGCCATCCTCCTGCCCGCTGCTGCTATAGAGGGATTCCACCTCCGCTCCGGCTTCCATAGCCAGGATCACATCTTCTCTGTCCAGCTGTGCCTCCTCGGACAGTTCCTGTAAGGTGGGCTCCCGGTGCGGCCTGCTCTGCAGCCGCTGCCTCGCCAGTCTGACCTTCAGACCG
>JBNMJR010000004.1:0-33463 GCA_050873925.1 Acetatifactor sp. | reverse complement strand
CAAAATAATGGGGGATCAATGACATACGAAGAATTTAAGAAGGAATTGCGTTGGAATGTGCAGAACATGGAAACGGCACGGGGCAAGACCATACGCCTGCTGGAGCGGCACATGGTATGCGGCGACCCGATGTCGGTTCATATCATGAATATTATGAACCGGTGTATGTATGGAAGAGAACAGATCATGATCCGTGAAGATATGCTCTGCGCATTATGGATGCGTGAAAAAAGAGAATATATACAACACTGGCTGGTGCGGCCTTTGTATGAGCGATACAGACAGGAAGGATGGCAGAGTATTTTACCGGAGATCTCGGCGGGCCTGACGGAGGACGATGAAGAAGAGGACATCGTACTCTCCGGGGAGAATCTGAGCTATGCTGTCTGCAGAAGGCATATGATCGTGCGACCGGTAAATTACGAACGGTGCAGGCAGGAGCTTGGCAATGCCATCTATCGTAAAATCGGGGATGTGGCGCTGGTGCTGCATCTGCTGACCAGTGAGAAGACCGGAAGCAGTCTGACCATACAGGTATCCCGTGGCATGGTACTGCCCTGGAAGCTTACGGAAGACCAGCTGATTACGGAAGCCATGATGAACTCCTGCCGAAAAATGCCGCCCAGACTGTTTCTGGGAGACGACAGGAGAAAATTTTTTCCCTATGAGGAAGGCATTCTGCTACCGGACGAAGAGGGACGGCAGACCTGGATCAGCCCCTGGAATCACCGGGAAGGACAGAAAGGATACCTCCTCACCACCACAGCACGGATCCATGGGGCTGTAGCCTTTTTCTATCCGGGAGTAAAGGCAATCCTGGCGGAGAAACTGGGCGGAGACTATTATGTAGTCTTTCCCAGCGTGCATGAGGCAATCCTGCATCCCATAGACTGCACCGGTGTACAGGAGATCCGCTCCTCCGTGCAGCATATCAATGCCGTCTACGGCGAAGGAGAGATGCTGTCCGACCGGATCTTCTGCTACCACAAGAACCGGAGACTGCTCCAGTTGCTGTGAAACAAAAATATAATAGGAAATATCCAAAGTCAGGAGCCGTATAGGCTCCTGTTTTTGTGCAAATATTTCGCGTGAAAAACATGCCATGTAACGGAAGGCAAAAATAAGACAGCACTTCCAAATAAAGTCTTTGACTGCACATTGCGTGCAGCTTTAGGCTAGAAAGGGAAGGGAAAAAATGGCATGACATTACGGGAAATCTGCGAATCGCTTGGTGTATCCAGAAGGGCGCTTCAAGGGTATGAGAAAGCAGGACTGGTAGCAGCGTCAGGTCGGAACAAGTATGGACATCTACTATATGACAAAGATGCTGAAACAAGAATTGCACAAATCAAGTTTTATCAGCAGCTGGGTTTTACGATCAAAGAGATCACACGCATTATTGACGCACCGGATGCGGAAGTAAAAACAGCCCTTGAATACCAAGTGCAGAAGCTGAGAGAAGAGAAAACAGAAATGGATGAACTGATCGAAAAAGCAAACCAAATGATTGCGAGTTTATCAGAAAAAGCGGTGCTTTAACAAAAACGGAGGATATAAAAAGTGCTTTATTGTAATAATTGCGGTAAAGAATTGGATTCCTTTACTGTGGTATGTCCGGCATGTGGATGTGAAATACGTGACAAGAAGGCAACCGATTCCGTGAAGGAATTTTATTCTGATCTGCTTATCGCACGGACAGCAAACGAAAAGGCATACCTGATAAGAAGTTATCCCATTCCGAATGCAAAGGAAGATGTTTTTGAGTTTATGATTCTGGCCTGCTCTAATATTACTGGAGAAGAAGATCAGGATATTTATGAAGCATGGCTTGTGAAGATTCAGCAGGCGTATCAGAAAGCAAAGCTATTATTCGGTCGGGAGAGTGATTTTACAAAAATACAACAGATTTATGATAACTGCATTGAAAGCATAGATGCGGAAAACCGACAAAAAATGAATAAGTATATCTTTGAAACAGTAATAAGAAACGGAATTTCATGTGTGGGTATATTTATTCTTATTGTAGCAGTGATCATGGATCGGACAGGTGGAAATGCCTCTCTTATGGAACTTGTGGGCGGAATTGTGTTGATTGTGTTCACAACAGGTCTGAACAAAAGAGGGGCAATTTTCATTGATTATATAGTAAGTGCGGTGTGTGGTTTGCTGATGTTCTGGCTGGCATCCATGTTTCATAACGGGTCGCTGGTGCAGTTATGCGCAGGCGTGGAACTGATTATTGTGGCAATTCAATATTTTAAGGGCAGGAAACAATCCCTTAAATAAGTGGAAAAAGACGGAGTAAAAATACTTCGGATTACAGGAGGAAAATAGCATGAAGTGTAAACATTGTGGTACGGAATTTGAAGGAAAATTTTGCCCTGAATGTGGTACAAGGGCGGAGATGGAAACAAC
This sequence comes from Acetatifactor sp., assembly GCA_050873925.1. Lineage (GTDB taxonomy): Bacteria > Bacillota > Clostridia > Lachnospirales > Lachnospiraceae > Acetatifactor. Next base: position 31,048 of record JBNMJR010000004.1, on the reverse strand, counting down.
GGTAGCATCGCAGAATGCGCAGGAACAAACGGGTACTGCACAGCAGAATCCGCCGGTATTTAAAACAAAACCTGCAGGTGGCACGGAGAAAAAGCCCAAGAAACCAATTTATAAAAGATGGTGGTTTTGGTGTATCGTTATCATTCTGGCATTGGGAGTACTTGCATCCGTTACCGCAAATAAGAAGGAAAAGATAGACTGGTCGGGAATTGTATTAAAAGAAGTGATACCGGAATTTCCTTCAAAGCAGGGAGACATTCTTGTAAATTCAGATGAAGAACTATGGGCAAGTCTGGATAGAATTACGGATGAGCAGTATAACAAATATCTGAATCAATGTATGGAACAGGGATTTACTGTGGATACGAAAAAATCATCCTATTCCTATGATGCATTCAATTCAGACGGTTATTCTTTGAACCTGAGTCATATTGGCGATAGTCTGACGATTACGGTAAAAGCACCTATGAAATTTGGAACCATTAGCTGGCCCACCGGAACAGCAGGATATCTTCTGCCGGAACCTTCATCTACGATAGGTAAATTCAGCTATGAACATGATACGAACTTTTGCGTGTATGTAGGAGATACCGGTAAAGAAGAGTATGATGAATATGTAACGGATTGTTCGGACTATGGATTTGATATTGATTATGATAAGGGAGAAAACTATTATAGGGCTTACAATGAAGATGGCTACTATTTATCCCTAAGTTATGAAGGCAATAATGTCATGATGGTCCGCATTGATGAACCGAATAAAGACACAGAGGTAACGGAGAATGCAGCACAGGAGACAGTGAAATCAGAGACTGAGGAATCCAGTGCGGAGCCTAAGACAGAAGAAGCGATTGCAGATTCGAAAGACGAGGAGCAGAAGCCGGCTGCTGATCCGGATAATTCTACTGTCGGCACGGATGGACTCCGCAAAGATTTTAAAGATGCAATGGACAGCTATGAGGCATTTATGAACGAGTATTGTGACTTCATGGAGAAATACAGTAAGAATCCTACGGATGCCGGCCTTATTGCTGACTATATGAGCTACATGTCAAAGTATGATGATTTCACTAAGAAATTCGATAAGTGGGGTGGTGAGGATCTGAATGATGCAGAACTCGCGTACTACATGGAAGTTCAGACAAGAGTGTACGAGAGACTTGCGGAAGCGGAATATTAATTGGTGTTAATGGTGAGCATTCTATCCCTTGAAATAAGATAACGACATAGGTATCCCTCAGACACTGTAAAAATTGATGCCATATTGAAAGGGCTTAAATGCACTGGAAATATGACGGTTTTAAGTGAAACGAAAAATGAAGCCAGAAGATATTTGGAGTATGAAATCGATTTTTAATAACTGACAAAGCACTCTGGGGCAACAGCTCCAGAGTGCTTTATTATTATCGTATATTATTTATAATTTATTGCACACCGGGATTTTCCATCAGGAAATTCATGAATTTTCCCTCATCGGAACTGTCTGAGCAGAATAACTCAAGCTCATCACCATGCTGACCGAGTAAAGCGGCAATGGCAATGTATTGGGAAAGTTTGCTCTTTAAATTAAAAATGTCACCGTCTACGGATCTTAAAGTAACATCCCCTTTACAACTGTCAACAATAGCAAGAAACTCGTTTACCTGTTCGATTTTTGTTAATTTCATAAGAACCCTCCTTCTCGTATGTACATATAAAATTTGCTAAAACAAACCTATATAAACATTATACTTTTTAGAGAAGATAATGCAAGTGCTTATTTCAGAATGGGGGCATTACGGTGTGATTTCCACACCGGTAAAATACATCGTGTCCTCATCTCCGGCATAACCGGTCTGCATATACTCATAAAAATGAGTAGGTTCGTCGTAATCATAGAACAGGAAACGCCGCTTTCTGGTGTCACCTTCCTTGTAATCAAAGATGGCATCTCCCTGTTTACCGTCCAGAAGCCGTGTGTAGGCTTCCAGATAATCGGACTGGGAAATGGGAGCAGAAGAAAACTGCAATTCGTCATAATGTTCACCTACACCCTTTACGAATAAAATAGGATGCTGGCGCTTCTCGGAACTATCATCATCTTCAATGTTGTATCCGTGGTCCGACAGAATCATAATGGCGGTATTATCATAGACACCGCTGTCCTTCAATTTTTGCAGATATGTAGCTACAATGGTCATGCAGGCTTCGATACTCTGCTCGTAGGTACCGTTCTCGATTTCGTTCATCTGTGCATCCTGATGCCAGGGACTGTGGGCACCCACCAGATGAATAAATTTGAAACATTTATCATTTGTTAACGTTACCGGCGTATTTTTCAGGTAGTTATAAAATACCTGATTGTCGGAAGAAAAAGTCTCATAGCCACTGAAGTCATCTGTTTTTTCCAACGAACTGAATTCTGCCGGGATTGTGAGACAGAATCGTTTGAGATCGAAAGGCATATATTTGAATCCGACCAGCTTAATCTCCAGTTTCATAAACTGCGTGATTGAAGAAATCTGGGGAGTCGTATCAATCATATTTTCAAACCGGAACATGCTTTCTTCCAGACGGAAGGCATCTTCCTCGTACATACCCAGACGGTAGCCGCGGGATTCCAGATCATCAAACAGAGGTGCACTCCGGTAGATCCTCTTGGCGTATTCCATAAAATCTTCCTGATCCTCATACCATTCCCCGGAGAAAAGGAAAGGAATCGAATATACCGTGAAAGGATAGGCCGACATCGTATTATTGTAATAGGTAAAATCAGAGAGCATTTCTTTATATTCGGGGTTCTGTTCAATCACCTGAGACATGATATCCCCGTCCACCGTGTCCAGAACCAGAAGAACAAGATTCTGATCGGTGGACATTTCCAGCTCACCGTAGGTAGTATTGCTCATGGAAAATTTCTGTTGCAGGCCCTGTTTCGTAATCCCCAACGTTACAAGAGTCACCAACAGGACCAGACTGATCAGACCGCTGATAGTACCGGCTGCATCAGCCACCTTCGCAAGCGACAGCTTTTTCACTGCAAGAATCACCAGAACCGTGATTGCCACCCAGAGGACAACAGAGCCGATACGCAATCCGGAATACTGGGACCAGTCCACCGTACTTCCGTCCAGGTGAGGCAGGTTGCCTATCATGAAATTGCCCTGGATATAAGTGCAGAGGAAGGCAATCAGATAAACTGCAAGAAATCCATGATATAGTTTGGCATTTATCTTCGAAATAACGAAAGCCAGTAAAAAGCTGACACTCGTAAATATCGCAAACATCATCAGACAGATTGGAATCAGATCATAAAAATCAAACCAGAATTCATATTTGTTATTAAAATAAATTTCCAGCGGAGCATAAAGAAACAACATAAATCCCGCCGCAACAGAAAGTAAACCGGCGGAACGCAGCCGGAGCTTTGATTCTTTCACAAAAAGGCCCTCCCGTATAAAATCATCTTTATGAATTATCATCAATTCTTTCAAAAAGCTCATCGATAGAGCAACCGAGAATCTGGCTGAGTTTTTCCAGATTATCGAATCGTATGGAAGAGGTTTGATTGGTAATCATACGGTTAAAATTCTGATAACTTAAATCCATTTGTTTATATAACCAATATTTTGTATGATTTTGTTCATTTAAAATTTCTAATATTCTTAATCGCAACATGACTTTTCCTTTTCTCAGTATTATATAAAAAAGCCAATGCCTGCATAAATGATGTATAGATTATATAATGTGTACATTAGATAAAATTCATTCATGGATATATGAGTCTGAAGCTGTAAAGCAGGGTGCTTAAAAAGGAGATGCTTGAAATATCTTTTGTGAAAGTATATATGTGCCAAAAAGCAGATTGACACATATATGCTTTGCAATTATAATAGTGTCATAAACCAAAATGACACACAAAGAATGGAGTGATATTTGTGATAAGTACTTTGGAAGAAGCAAGGATACGTATTAATGAATTGGAGAAGGAGAATGAAGAACTTAAGGCTGAAATAGAGCGTCTTAAGGCACGTAATTTAGGGGGACGTAAAAAACATAATGAGGCATGGATGTCTTCTTATCAGGAATTTGCAATTAAATACGAAGCAGGAATGACAATCATGGAAATTGTAAAAGAAGGCCAAATCAGCCGCAGGACAGCGTATCGCTATAAGGCATATTATGATGAAATGATAAATCAAATGCACGAATCTACTATGTCAGATGAAGGATGAACTTATGATTGAAAATAGAAACATAAATATTATTGTGGATGCAGATGGAAATAGGTTGATCTTGATTAATGATATTGTATTTAAAGGAAAAAGGAATGTTAATTGGGATGAGGTAAAAACTTATTTAGAACAATATGTAGGTGATTATTATGAAATAGAAGAATCTTCGGAAAAAGTATACATTGGCAATAAACTTCCGGACGAATATACAGGTTCAGAGAGCAAAAAATTATTGATGGGAGCGAATGAAAAAGCGAAAGCAAATGCTGCAACAGTTATTCCGGAACTAATTCAGATTGCAAAGAATCCTTCATATCAGGAAAACAGGAAAGAAAAACATGATAAAGATGCTAAACTTGGATGGTATAGATATGATGTGCGATTCGCGATTCCCGTTTATGAGAACGATGTACTGGTCAGATATAATGTTTTTGGAGCAAGATTACTTATTAATCATGCTGAAAACGGAAAAAAATATCTATATGATATTTTGACAATAAAAAAAGAAACGAGCAAGCCACAACAATAAGTGTGGTGAAAACCCATTTCTTGTTTAAGATAGTAGCAAGAAGCTGTTTAATTGTCAAGAACTATGTAAAAATAATGGTGAATAAGGGGATATTAGGATGCAAAAACTTACGTCAAAGGATAAACAAGGAAGAATTTTGGTGAATGGGGATTACAAGATTTGTAATATACCAAGCAATTGCAGCCGTAGTGAATGTTACAGTGGCTGTGTCATAGACGTGATGATCAAACGTTTATATGAATTAGAACATGATAAAAATCAAAAAGATAAATCAAAACATGAATTTTTGGAGTAGTGTCAATCCCTATCATAACCCCTCAGCTACTTTCATACACTGTAAAAAAGTATCCTGAGGGGTTTTCCTTTGAAAGACTATATTGAAGAACGAGCTATAGGGATAGCCAACTATATCATCGACCACAACGCCACGGTGCGGCAGACTGCCAAGGCCTTCGGCATCTCGAAAAGCACAGTGCACAAGGACGTAACAGAACGACTGTCCCAGGTGAATCCGACGCTGGCAAAGCAGGCGCGGAAAGTGCTGGATGTCAATAAATCCGAGCGGCACATTCGCGGCGGACTGGCTACCAGAGAAAAATATCTGCATCAGCACTAGATATTCGCTTGGACAAAGCATTCTATACGGGAAAGTGTCTTGCAATGCCGGTTGACAACTTATATAATGTGTACATAATTTCATGAGACGGAATATATAGGACATAGGATACAAAAGATATCAGGACCTTTGCGCGGCAGGATAACTTATGAGGAGAGTGGAAATGGCAACAGAATTTCTGAATGATGCACGGAAAGAGATCGAAGTACGGACAGAAGATTTTTATGAGGAATTAAAAGCATTCTATCAGGGCAGCGGGGAAGCGGAGCAGAATCTGATGGAACAGACGACCCAACCCTTCTGGCAGAGCCTTCGTCTGAGCAGAAAAAGATTGCAGCAGCGGGAACTGACGGTGGACATGGAGATACAGGAGCCGTCACAGCCGGCGGACTATGAAGGCCCGAAGAAGGACGGCTATGATTATACCTGCCGTCGCACCCAGTCAGTAAAAATGAGACGAACCTATTACCGCAAGGGCAAAAAGATTGCATTTTTAAAGACTCCTGAGATTGCAGCGGCAAGCTTTCTGAAGGCAGACGTGCAGGGAGATATGGCGGTCTGCCCCAACTGTGGCCATGAGGGAAAGCTGTCCGGTTATATCGACGGCTGTGATGCCTGTGGGGCAAAGTTTCTCGTCAGTGACTTTGAGACAAAGGTATCCGGATTTTCTCTGGAAGAGGACGCAAGACAGAAAAGTATTTCCAACTTTATCAAAGCCGGTGCGGCGGTGGGGATTACAGCAGTTTCGCTCGCAGTACTGGCTATCTGCGCGGGTGGCATTATGTTTTTACTGCTGGCATTGGGCAGAAACGGATACAATGCGGTAAAAGCAGCCGCAGCTATGATGCTGGGAATCGGACTTGCCCCGGTATTTTTCCGGTCGCTGTTTTACATGCTTCTTATATTTGTAGTCATGCTGATCATAATGGAGGTTTACAGAAAGCCGAGGATACAGGATGAATTCAAAGTAAGGTCCCTGATCCCGGAATTTTCCATGGGTAATTTTCTCCAGAATCTCGAGTACCGGCTGCGAATGATCCATCTGGCGGATACAGCAGAACAGGTACACTTTTTCGCAGCCTGTGATCTGGATACTGCGGTGGCCCGTTATCAGAATGTGGTGGATTGCTGTATTTGCGGGATACGTTTTCTGGAAGCGGAGGCAGTAGGAGACTCTTATAGGATCAGTGTGGAAGTAAAGACCAGGTTGACGCTGGACACGGGAAAGAAGGTCCGGAACCGTTATGAGAAGATCCGACTGGAACTGGAGGGCAGACAGGATGTGGTAACACAGCACAGCAGGGCCCTTCGGGAATACAAATGTCCTAACTGCGGAGGAAGTGTGGATGTTTTGGGTGGCGGAGTCTGCGAATATTGTAATACTGCAGTGGATTACCGGAATTTTGACTGGATCATCACTTCCTATATCAATCTGGGGAAGCCGGAGAATCCTTTTGCCGGCATTCTGGCAGGTGCCCTGGGAACCTATGGAGTCATATTGATAGCGAGTCTGGTACTCATGGTGCATTCCGAGGATGGAAAAGATACTTTTGAGATCTTACAGAGTGTCCGCATGTCAACGGAATATCTGAAAGCGGTGCAGCAGGACATTGTCTACCCGGATGCGGTGCTGGAAGGCTGTACGGAGACAGGCAGTGAGGAAGGAACCTTTGCGGCGAGAAAAGTGTATGCCTGCGAGGACAGGGAAGCAGTAAAAGAAGCTTATAAAGCAACGTTGCTGGAAAAAGGATTTTTGGAGATGCAGCAGTATCCGGAAGGATTTTCTGTTTTCCGGCCGGAGGATCCGTCGGAATATGCCGAGGATCTGGAAATAGAAAATGAAATGTTCTATCTGGTGATCCGCACGGAAAATGCACCGGAAGGAATTGCGGTGACCGCGACACTGGTGGATGAGAACTGGGATCCGGTACAGGAATAATAACTACGACAAAGGGCCCGGGAGAGAAATCTTCCGGGCCCTTTTAGAGGGAAAGTGTTCGTTGTAAGCTTATTGTGTAAGAGGAATTTTGTGTACTACCTTGCGATAGAGTTTCCACAGGATCACAGCGGGAAAACTGACAGCCAGGTATGCTGTAGATAAAAGTCCGGTAGCACCGCCTACGATTGCAATGATCATAATTCCGATATTCATAATGGATTCCTCGACTTTCTGTTGTTCTGTGAAGCATTGTGCTTTCAAACTTCACATGCCATATTATAGTAAACAGGAAGTTTGCGGTGAATAGTTTTGCATGACCCTTAACGCTATTTTGACGGGTTATTTACAGAATCTTTGCAAGGCATTTACGGAATCTTAACAGGGTGGGAACGATCCCGGGAGTAAGGTTTGCAATCGCAGGAAATATCAAGTATAATAGAGAAAATTGACTGTTACCCGGGGTGGAACAGTCGGAGAAAATAAAACGGAGGTAGGAATATGAGTATGACACTGGAACAGGCTAAGGAGAAGCTTGCCAAGTATGGTCAGGAACATGTTCTGAAGTATTACGGGGAACTTACCGAGGAAGAGAAACAGGGAATTCTGGAACAGATCGAAGCTACGGATATGAGTATTCTGGAGGCTTGCAAGCACAAGGAAGATCTGGCTCAAAAAGGAGTGATCACACCGTTAGCTGCCATGCAGTTAGACGAGATCGAAGCAAACAGAGAGGCATTTACCGCAACCGGTATCGAAGCAATCCGCAGTGGCAAGGTAGCAGCGGTTCTTCTGGCCGGTGGTATGGGCACCAGACTGGGATCCGATAATCCCAAGGGAATGTACAATGTAGGCCTGACCCATGAACTGTATATTTTTGAATGCCTGATCAATAATCTGATGGAGGTGGTGCATCAGGCAGACAGCTGGATCCATCTGTTCGTGATGACCAGTGATAAGAACAACGATGCTACCATTGCCTTTTTAAAAGAGCATGATTTCTTCGGATATAACGCGGAATATGTGCATTTCTTCAAACAGGAGATGGCGGCGGCCACAGACTATGAAGGCAAGATCTATCTGGAGGAAAAGGGCAAGCTGTCCACTTCCCCCAATGGTAACGGCGGTTGGTTTATTTCCATGAAAAACAATGGTATGCTGGACATTGTACATAACGAAGGAATCGAGTGGATCAATGTATTCGCCGTGGATAATGTATTGCAGCGAATCGCAGATCCCTGCTTCATCGGAGCCACCATTCAGAAAAACTGTGTGGTGGGATCCAAAGTGGTTCGCAAGAATGCACCGGATGAGAAAGTAGGCGTTATGTGTCTGGAGGACGGCAGACCTTCCATCGTGGAATATTATGAGCTGACCGATGAACTGATGAATGCAAAGGATGAGAAGGGAGAGCCTGCATACAATTACGGTGTTATCCTGAACTACCTCTTCAAGGTAGAGGATCTGGAGAAGATCATGGAAGAGAAGATGCCTCTGCACATTGTAGAGAAGAAGATCCCTTATCTGGATGAAAACGGAGCACTGGTGAAGCCGGAGTCTCCCAACGGTTATAAGTTCGAGAGCCTGGTACTGGATATGATCCACCAGATGGACAGCTGCCTGCCTTTTGAGGTAGTCAGAAGAAAGGAATTCGCGCCGATCAAGAACAAGACCGGTGTGGACTCGGTGGAAAGTGCCAGAGAGCTGCTCACCGAGAACGGTGTGGTGCTGTAAACATTTCGACAGATTTTCACAACATAAGGTTATTGAGGAATCGAAAGAATTACAGTAATCTGATACTGTAAGAAACGAAGAAAAAATCTCATCCGGCTCTGACAGATGAGAGATTGCGCAGCTGCTGCAGTGAACAAATGGTATTGTTCGTTGCACGGCGGATAGGAGAGAGTGTATGAGAATTTTGGTAACAGGTGGTGCCGGATTCATCGGCAGTCATACCGTAGTGGAATTACAGCAGGCAGGCTATGATGTAGTCGTATTGGATAATCTCTGCAATGCAAGTGAGAAAGTGATCCCCAGAGTAGAAGCCATCACAGGCAAGAAGGTCCCTTTCTATAAGGCTGACATTCTGGACCGTGAAGCTCTGGAAGAAATCTTCAGCAAGGAGCAGATCGACGCAGTCATTCATTTTGCAGGACTGAAAGCAGTCGGCGAGTCTGTACAGAAGCCCTGGGAATATTATGAGAATAATATTGCCGGTACACTGACTCTGGTAGACGTTATGAGAAAGCATGGCGTAAAGAGCATCATCTTCTCTTCCAGCGCTACCGTATACGGTAATCCCGCATTCGTTCCCATCACAGAGGAATGCCCCAAGGGACAGTGCACCAACCCTTACGGCTGGACGAAATCCATGTTGGAGCAGATTCTGACCGATATCCAGAAAGCAGATCCCGAATGGAATGTGATCCTGCTTCGTTACTTCAATCCTATCGGAGCTCACAAGAGCGGCACCATCGGTGAGAACCCCAACGGTATCCCCAACAACCTGATGCCCTACATCACACAGGTGGCAGTCGGCAAACTGAAAGAACTGGGTGTCTTCGGTGATGATTACGATACCCCCGACGGAACCGGTGTACGTGATTACATCCATGTAGTAGATCTGGCAAAGGGTCATGTAAAGGCTCTGAAGAAGATCGAGGAGAATGCGGGACTGAAGATCTACAATCTGGGAACCGGCGTGGGCTACAGTGTTCTGGACATTGTGAAGAACTTCGAAGCAGCTACCGGCGTGAAGATCCCCTATGTGATCAAACCCCGCCGTGCAGGCGACATCGCTACCTGCTATTCCGATGCTTCTCTGGCAGAGAAGGAACTTGGCTGGAAGGCCGAGAACGGCATCAAGGAGATGTGCGAAGACTCCTGGAGATGGCAGAAGAACAATCCGAACGGATATGAAGAATAAAAAATACAAACAAAATTCCCGGAGCGGTACAATGCCGTTCCGGGAATTTGTATATTACAGTAAATAGATAATACTGGATACAATGGTACTGGTCAGGCCCACCAGAGCCTCGTAAGGGATCAGCTTCATGCGCTCCTTGATCCGCATGTTCACAGAACCGCCGGTGGCATGGAAGAAGGAGCCGTGCGGCAGGGAGTCGATCACGGTGGCTCCGGCATGGATCATGGCTCCGGCATCTACCGCTGCAACACCGTTCGCAAGCAGCGTTCCGGAGAAGGTCTGAGAGGCGATGGTGGCACCGGCCGTGGTGGAAGCGGTGGCACCGGCCATCAGGATACCGGCGACAGGAGCCAACAGGAAAGCGGGAAGATTGCCGGCTTCCAGCAGAGCGATCATGTCATACTGGATACTGGAAGCCTTGATGATACCTGCCAGAGTACCGGTACCTACCAGAAGAATGGAGACGCCGACTACTTTGCTGAGACCAAACTCCGCATAAGAAACAATATTTTTGATCTGCCCGCAGGTCAGCATACAGATCACACCGCCTACCGGAAGCGCGATCAGAGGATCCACAGAGATCCCAGCCAGAGGACGCAGTGCCAGAAGGATGATAACTGCTATGGGACCGGCCAGCGCAGCGGCAAAAGAAGGTAATTTTTTGTCGGAGGTCTGTTCCAGATCCGCAGTGGTCACCATGGCACCGGATTTTTTCGATAACAGGGAAGACAGCAGGATGGTAACGATCAGTGCAGCCAGTGCGGGGATGATGTTGCGGATCATGAGTGCTGTCAGATCCACCTGAAAAGCTTCTGCTGTAGCGATCGTGTTAGGGTTGGGAGAAATAATATTTCCGGCTTTTCCGCCGCCGATCATGGCTAACAGAACGGAAGGCTTGTTGTAACCTGCCTTTTCCGCAATGGCCATGGCAATGGGAGCCACGGTGATCACGGAAATATCCACGAAGACGCCGACAGCGCAGATGATCATGGTCGCAATGGCTACGGACACCAGCGCAAAACGCTGTCCCAGCTTTTTTACGATAACATCGGCAATCTTTTCTGCCGAGCCGGTCTTGATGAGGGCGCCGGCGAGAGTGCCGGAGGTGAGGATGCGAAGCACGGAAGACATCATGCTCTGTGCTCCGGATACCATAGTGTTGACAGTACCTGTAAGACCGCCGCCTCCTACGATACCTCCGATGAGAGCACCGAGGATCAGACTGTAAGCGGGATGCACCTTTTTAATGATCAGAAAAATAGCAATGATGAGGCCAACCAATGCCCCGAAAGTTGTAAATTCCATAAAAATACCTATGCCTTTCCATAACCTGCGAATTTTTCGATAGCTTAGTATCGTGGACTTTATTGCTTTGCGCAGGTGTAAAAATGTAGTCAAATAAAAATGGTAAACGTGTTATTCGGTAACGGAGGAAAATGTCCGGATGATCCGGAATACCTGTTCTGCGGTATCTGTCATATTGGTCATGGCATTGTCGGTGTGCATTGCTTCATCCAGGGATACTACGCTCCGCAGAATTGGGAAAAAGGCATCAATGCCTTCTGCATTGCAGGCAATGGCATCCTTTGTGACACAGCCGGAAAAGGCCAGTACCGGTTTCTCATATTTTTTGGCAATCCTGGCGACCCCGATCGGTGCTTTTCCCATCACCGTCTGACCGTCCAGACGGCCTTCTCCGGTGATCACGATATCCGCATCCAGGATATATTTTTTCAGATTGGTTTCCTCCAGAACGATCTTGATACCGGATTCCAGAGTAGCATTGCAGAAGGTAAGAAAAGCAAATCCCATACCGCCGGCAGCTCCGGCACCGGGATATTTCGCGTCGGCATGAGGAAATTGTTCTCTGGCCAGAGCAGCATAATAAGCCAGCCATTTGTCCATCTGCATGATCATAGTGGGAGTAGCTCCTTTCTGCGGTCCGTAGATGGCGGAACATCCCTGTTCTCCGCAGAGTGGATTGGAGACATCGCAGGCCACACGGAAAGTGCATTCCTTCAGTTCGGGAAGTACATGATCCGTGGTGATGGATTCCAGATCTTCCAGCCCTTTGGCACCGAAGCGGATCTGATTTCCGTTCTTATCCAGAAAACCAAAACCAAGGGCCTGCAGCATTCCAACACCGCCGTCATTGGTGGCACTACCTCCGATCCCGACGATGAAGTGCCGGCAGCCGTTCTGGATTGCATCCTTGATGACTTCGCCTACTCCGTAGGTCGTGGTGTTCATGGGATTTTTCTCTTCCCCGCTGACCTGGGTAATCCCGGCGGCACCGGACATTTCGATGATCGCGGTATGAGTCTCATCAATAATGCCGTAGGGGCAGATAACGGGGCGTCCCGCAGGACCGGTGACCTGCACCTGTGTCATGCGGCCGTTGCAGCCGCTTACCAGAGCGTCGACGGTACCTTCCCCGCCGTCCGCCAGAGGACGGACTGAGATATGGGCATCTTTATAAACACGTTTGATCCCCGTGGCGGCGCTTAAGCCAGCCTGCATGGAGGTCATACTTCCTTTGAAAGAATCGATGGCTATTACTACGTTCATAATTTTCTCCTGTTGCTTTGTCTGTTGTCGTTAATGGAATATCCGAATTGTTCGCGCGTGAACTTTATGATGCTATTATAGCAATCCTGATTCCAAAGAAAAATGTTATTAATAACAAATGAACATTGAATAAGAGAACAATATTTGTTATAAATAATATAAATGATGGAAAAAAGGAAAGGAACAGGAGAACATGGAAGTCATAAGCAAAGTGACGGCACAACAGATCGTGGATACGGTAAGTGACGTCTGCAGTCAGAATATTAATTTTATCGATGAAAAGGGAATGATCATAGCCAGCACGGATAAAAACCGTGTGGGAACCTATCATGAAGTGGGATACCGGGTCGTGACGGAAGGGAAAACCATAGAAGTTACGGATGATAAGAGCTTCCAGGGAACCAGAAAAGGCATTAATATTCCCATCACCTATAACGGAAGGATCATTGCTGTCATCGGCATCAGTGGAGAAGTGGAGGAAGTCCGCAAGTATGCTTATCTGGCACAGAAGATCACAGATATTTTGTTAAAAGAAAGAGAACTGGATGCACTGGGTACGCAGAAAAAGAACCGCCTGAATTATGTGATCCGTTGTCTGGTGAATCGGGAACCGCTGGCGGAACGTTATCTGAAGGATACCTTGCAGGAAAACGGATTGTCAGAGACTTCTGTGTGCCGGGTGGTGCTGGTACAGCTGAACTCCCGTTATAATCCCAATAATCTGTTCATGATCCAGTCCGCCATTACCCAGACCTTTGCCCAGATGCAGGCGGGATTTTATCGTTATAATTATCCCAATGAATATATTCTGATCATAGAGGATCATTTGCTGGAACAGAAAATGCCGCTGCTTCGAAAGCTTTCCGAAAATTACCGTCATGTATTGGAAATCGGTATCGGCAGGACGGCGGTGGTAGAACGATGTGATCAGTCCTTTTTATGTGCAAAGGCGGCCTTACAGTGTGCGGACGAAGAGAAAAATCTGGTGTGTTACGATGATCTGGATTATGAACTTTTGCTGGCTGATATTTCGAAGGAAATCAGAGAACAGTACAGTGACAAGGTTTTAGGCAGCCTGACGGAAGAAGAGCGGGAACTGCTGAAGGTTTATTTTGCAAAGGAAATGTCCCTGCAGGATACCAGCAAGGCTCTTTTTATCCATAAAAACAGTTTACAGTACAAACTGAACCGGATTGCGGAATGCAGCGGATACAATCCGAGAAAATTTACGGAAGCCGTAGTGCTGTACAGCGCGCTGAAAGTATAAATAAGACCATTGCATCTGAGAAAACAATCCAGTATAATGAAAGAAGTGCACATCAGATGCACACTATGTATATGCATAAGAAGTGGAATAACAGGAGGACGAGCATGATTCAGTTAACACAGGGCGGCGCTTACCTGGTAAACGGTACGGACATTGTAGCGGATACCCCGGAAGCAGCCAGTCAGATACAGGCGAAGACCGGCATTACGATCTCCAGAGAAGAAGCAGCGAAAAACACCATGGCATATGGTATCCTGCAGGAGCATAATACCTCCGGCAATATGGACAAGCTGAAGATCCGTTTCGACAAGCTTACCAGCCATGACATTACTTTTGTAGGTATTATCCAGACCGCGAGAGCATCCGGACTGCAGAAGTTCCCCATGCCCTATGTACTGACCAACTGTCATAACTCTCTGTGTGCCGTAGGCGGCACCATTAACGAGGATGACCACATGTTTGGTCTGACCTGTGCGAAAAAATACGGCGGAGTCTATGTACCCCCTCATCAGGCAGTTATCCATCAGTTCGCCAGAGAGATGCTGGCCGGCGGCGGCAGGATGATTCTGGGTTCCGATTCCCATACCCGTTATGGTGCACTGGGTACCATGGCTATGGGCGAGGGCGGTCCCGAGCTGGTAAAACAGCTGTTGAACCAGACCTATGATATCAACATGCCCGGCGTGGTAGCCGTATACTTAAAGGGTGCTCCCGTGAAGGGCGTAGGTCCTCAGGACGTGGCACTGGCTATCATCGGTGCTGTATTCAAGAACGGCTATGTGAAAAATAAAGTAATGGAGTTCGTAGGTCCCGGCGTGGCTTCCCTGAGTGCTGATTTCCGTATCGGCATTGATGTAATGACCACAGAGACCACCTGTCTGTCCTCCATCTGGAAGACCGATGATCAGATCCGTGAGTTCTATGAGATCCACGGACGTACTGAAGACTATAAGGAACTGAATCCCGGTCAGGTGGCATACTATGACGGACTGATCGAGGTGGATCTGGACAAGATCCGTCCCATGATTGCCATGCCGTTCCATCCCAGCAATACATATACCATCGAAGAGCTGAATGCGAACCTGATGGATATTCTGGATGAGACAGAGAAGCGTGCAAAAGTAAGTCTGGACGGTGCCGTGGATTTCACTCTGAAGAATAAAGTAAAGAACGGAAAGTTCATCGTAGATCAGGGTATCATCGCAGGCTGTGCCGGCGGCGGATTCGAGAATATCTGTGCGGCAGCCGATATTTTGAAGGGCAGATACATCGGTGCGGATGAATTTACCTTAAGCGTATATCCCGCATCCATGCCGGTATACATGGAGCTGATCCGCAACGGCTGTGCGGCCACTATTTTAGAGACCGGTGCAGTCATGAAGACAGCGTTCTGCGGCCCCTGCTTCGGTGCCGGTGATACGCCTGCCAACAACGCGTTCAGTATCCGTCACTCTACCAGAAACTTCCCGAACCGTGAAGGTTCCAAGCTGCAGAACGGTCAGATCGCTTCCGTAGCTCTGATGGATGCGCGTTCCATCGCAGCCACTGCAGCCAACAAGGGTGTCCTGACTCCCGCAACGGACTTCGACGGGGATTTCGGAAAATACAAATATCATTTCGACAGCAACATTTACAAGAACCGTGTATTTGATTCCCACGGTGTGGCAGACGAGAGCGTGGAGATCCAGTTCGGTCCCAACATCAAGGACTGGCCCGCTATGGGTGCCCTGCCTGAGAATCTGGTATTGCAGGTAGTATCCGAGATCCATGATCCCGTAACCACTACCGATGAACTGATTCCTTCCGGTGAGACCTCTTCCTACCGTTCCAATCCTCTGGGACTGGCAGAGTTCACTTTAAGCCGTAAGGATCCCCAGTATGTAGGACGTGCCAAAGAGATCCAGAAGGCAGAGAAAGAGCGTATGAACGGCGGACATCCCTGTCAGGCGGTTCCGGTACTGAAGGATGTCATGGGTGAAGTGAAGAAACAGTATCCGGATGCAAGCCGTGAGAACACCGGATTCGGTTCCACTATTTTCGCAGTGAAGCCCGGAGACGGTTCTGCCCGTGAGCAGGCTGCTTCCTGTCAGAAGGTACTGGGCGGATGGGCCAATATTGCCAACGAGTATGCCACCAAGCGTTATCGTTCCAACCTGATCAACTGGGGCATGCTGCCGTTCCTGATCCAGCCCGGAGACCTGCCTTTCAAGAATCTGGATTACCTGTTCGTTCCCGGCATCAAGAAGGCTGTGGAGGACAAGACCGAAGAGATCCGGGCTTATGTGGTAACACCCGGAGAAGGCATGAAGGAATTCACCCTGAAGCTGGGCGAACTGACCGACGAAGAGCGTCAGATCATCCTGAAGGGATGCCTGATCAATTATAACCGTGTATAAGGAGCAAACATATGGAATTTAACAAACCGGTATCCAACCCCATGATGGTGGGATCCATTGAATTATTAAAAGCAGAGGACACCCCGGAACACAGACAGATGTTCCTGGATGAACTGCAGAAGGCAAAGTTTCTGTCACCGGTCGTGATCGATCCGGTGCCGGTGCCTGATGAAAACGGCCGGGTGGCCATCGCCAGAGATGCCAAGGTGCAGTTCCCGATGTTGTCCACCGAGGATGGCAGAAAGTTCTTCATGGCGTTCACCGACTGGACAGAACTGAAAAAGTGGAGAGACGAGGAGAATCAGCAGACTTTTGCCATGAACTTTGACGATTATGCAGGAATGCTGCTGCGCAAGGATGCACAGGGCAATATCAGTCCGGCACTGGGATTCGTGATCAATCCCTTCGGCGGCAACATCGTGGTGACCAGAGAAATGGTAGCCAGCATGATCGCTGCGAAGCTGAAAGCAGCCGGCAGACCGGTGCCTCCCGCACCCGGAGCACCTACCCGCCCCACACAGCAGTAATAAATTCAGACTAAATAAAATACCCGTTACGGACGATATAAGTAGCAGAGAGGTGACAAGGCCAGTCACTTCCCGCTACTTATTTTTTTACAGTTTGATAACGACACCACGGATGGTAATCGAACAGAGTCATACGATATGTATTCTGTTTCATTACCATCTTTTTTAGTCTAACAGTTCAGCTATGCGATACCATATGTTCCGCTTGGGTGCTGGCACACAAAGCAGAACATATGGTATCGCATGAGCGGAGCGCCACATGTATGAAATAAAAGATGAGCCGCTTAGCGGCGCCGACTGCGGAGCAGGCGCTTTTATGAATACGTGTGGTGCTGAACTGTTAAGCTTAACAGGAAGCGCGCCCTGTTTGTTCGTGGTGAGGTCGGGGAAAGGAGAAAATTACAGATTTGAGAATTGATTCCGCAAGCATAGGAATGGATTCCGCCAGAAGCTATCATGCTTCCAAAGCAAGCGTCAGACGATTTGAGATAACGGATTATCAGGCAGGTCTGGCAGATGTATCCACCAAGGGACAGAAGACGTCGAACGGTGAAGATACGACACAGAACACGGAGGAACAGGAGAACACTGCAGAGAACACCGCAATGACAGCCAAAGACTGGCAGAGCAGATTTCTGGTATCTTCTGCCAGATGGGATATGCGAAGCAGCGCCGGTGAACAGACACTGTCTACTATTCGGGAATATACGGTACGTTATATTTTTGATTTATTATTCCCATCCAGAAACAGCACTTTACGGGACTGGATGCAGGAAAACGGATGGAGCAGCGGTAATCAGACCGGAAACAGCTGGAATACAGGGAATAGCGCAAATAATACCCAGACAAATTCCGGCAGCACACAGGGAACCGCAACACCTGCGTCAGGCGTGTTCAATCTGGTTACGTCCCGCATGAAAATATTGAACTATGTGAGCGAGACCTGGAGCATGGAACAGGAAGACACCAGTTTTTCCACCGTGGGAACCGTGCGGACCAAGGACGGCAGAGAGATCAATTTTAATGTCAATGTAAATATGAGCCGGAGATGTGAGGAATACTACAAAGAGGAACTCAACGTGGCACAATTCACCCTTCATGATCCACTGGTGATCAATCTGGATACCGATGTGGCAGAAGTGTCGGATCAGACCTTCTATTTTGATCTGGATGCCGACGGCAAGGAGGAAGAAATCTCCATGTTGAAGGGCAGCGGCTATCTGGCACTGGATAAAAACGGTGACGGTATTATCAACGACGGCAGTGAGCTGTTCGGAACCGGGAACGGGGACGGATTTGCAGATCTGTCCCGGTATGATGAGGATGGCAACGGCTGGATCGATGAGAACGATTCCATCTGGTCAAAATTAAAAATCTGGTGTAAAGATGAAAACGGCAACGACGTACTGTACAAGCTTTCCGACAAAGGTGTCGGTGCTATCTGCCTGCAAAATGTTTCCACAGATTTCACCCTGCAGGGAGACCGTAACGGACAGGACGGCACCACCAATACCAACGCGACGAATGCCAGAATCCGCAAGACCGGTATTTTCTTATATGAAAACGGAAATGTGGGTACGGTACAGCACGTGGATATGGCTGCTTATGCCGCGCAGGCTTAGTGACAATTTAAAATATTTAAAACAGATGTAACTATTCAGAACCTCATTTGCATCCTGAATAAAACCTATGAATCGGGCAAGACTATAGGATAAACCAGGGAAAGTGGTTGAAACGATTGTATAGCAGGCAGTTGACTCAGGGAACAGGAAGGATGCGGATAGGATATGAGAAGAAATAAAAAGAGCGGTATTAACAAGGAACGTATTATAATGTTAGCTTCTTCGGCCTTTGTACTGGCAGCGTTGACCATGACGGGGGTCTATATGAAGGGGCAGAATGTGGAGTCCAGGGATGACGGTTATACCTTGGACTTCACTGCTCTTCCCAACAATGCGGATGACAAACTGCAGGAGATCGCGGAGAATAACGACGAACATCTTCTGAAGGAGGACGAGAACATCCCCGGACTGACGGCAGACAATACAGCGGGAAATGAGATCGTGGGAGCTCCTGTCACCGAGGATGATCTGGACTATATGCCCCAGGAGGTCGGCTCCGGAAATGTGGAGATTCCGGGGCTGACGGATCAGGAGACACTGCTGGAGGCCGCACAGAAAGAGCAGCAGGATTCCGACACGCAGAAGGAAGAGACCGGGGGAAAACAGACAGCAGGCACGGATGTGGTCGTGGAGAAGACACTGCATTTTGCGGAAAGTGACGGGTTACAGCAGCCGGTGCAGAGTGATATTCTGATGCATTACTCTATGGACAAGAGTACCTATTTTGCCACACTGGACCAGTATAAATACAATCCCGCCACCATTTTTTCCGCGGAAGAAGGTACGGCGGTGACCGCCTGTGCGCAGGGAAAAGTGACTTCGATCTTTGAAAATGAGGAGATCGGCAAAGCGGTGACCCTGGACCTGGGTGACGGCTATGAAGCCACCTACGGACAGCTGACCGAGATCGCGGTGAAAGAAAATTCCTATGTGAATCCCGGCGAGACCATCGGCAGTGTAGCGGCTCCTACGAAATATTACAGTGCTGAGGGCAGCAACGTATACTTTGCCCTGACCCATAATGGGGAACCGGTGAACGGGGAGGCATTGTTCCGCTGATGTATATCGTAGGAGGCAGGATCCTGACCATGGCGGGCAGAGAAATCTCCGAAGGGATCCTGCAAATAAGAAACGGGAAAATTGCACAGGTGGGTGCCAGAGGTGAGGTCAGATTACAGCCGGAAGAGGGAGAGCAGGTAGTGATCGCAAAAAATGCGCTGATCATGCCGGGCATCATCGAGGCGCACTGCCATATGGGTATCATGGAAGAAAAAAAGAGCACGGAGGGGGATGATTGCAATGAGACGGTGGATCCCCTGACACCGGCTCTGCGGGCCATCGATGGCATTAATCCCATGGATGCGGCTTTTGATGATGCGGTGCGGGCCGGAATTACCGCGGCCATGATCGGCCCCGGAAGCTCTAATGTGGTAGGCGGACAGTTTGTCATGGTAAAGACGAAGGGACGACGGATCGATGACCTGATCCTGAAAGCCCCGGCGGCCATGAAGGTGGCTTTCGGAGAGAATCCCAAGGTCAATTATTCCGGGCAGAACAAAAGTCCCGCTACCCGCATGGCTATCGCAGCCATGCTGCGCAGGGAACTCTGGGAGAGCAGAGAATATCTGCGGCAAAAACAGGAAGCGGCGGAAAAGGGAGAGTATTTTGCACCGGATTTTGAAAAAGAGTGCTATCTTCCGGTATTGCGGGGCGACATCCCACTGAAGGCTCATGTCCACCGGGTGGACGATATTTTTACAGCCATCCGCATTGCAAAGGAGTTCGGTGTCCGCATGACACTGGATCACTGTTCGGAAGGCCATCTGGTGGCGGAAGAGCTGGCGAAGGAAGGTTTTCCGGCCATTGTGGGACCGGATCTTACCAGCCGGAACAAGATCGAAGTGCAGAATATGTCCTTTAAGACCGCCGGAGTGCTGAACCGGGCGGGGGTACCCATTGCCATTACCACAGATCACCCGGTGTCGCAGATCCAGACACTGCCTCTGTGTGCGGGACTGGCGGTGAAAGCAGGACTACCCATGGAGGAGGGCTTTCGGGCCATCACCATTTATCCGGCGAAAATCTGTGGCGTGGCAGACCGTATTGGCAGTCTGGAAGTGGGGAAAGATGCGGACATTGCCATTTTCGACGGAAACCCTATGGAAATTTTCACACGAACCCTTTATACTATTATCAACGGGGAGATCGTGTATTGTAATGTCCCCAGGGAATAGCCGGAGGAATATTTTGAGATACAGCAGGAAAAGCGCAGGGATCCTGTCCCTGCTATTACTATTTAACAGCATAGGAATGAGCGCCTGTGGGCAGACAACGGCAGAGACGGGGCATGTAAGCATAAGTATGACCGGTATGGAAAACACCCCGGTCATCAACTATACGGTACCCACCCTGACACCCAATGTGCTGGTGGACCAACAGGGGTATGCCGCAGCAGGCGAAAAACAGGCAGTGGTAAAGGGCAGACAGCCGGTAGAGACGTTCCGGCTGGTGGACACGGTGACCGGAGAGACGGTCTATGAAGGTGCGATAAAGCAGACAGATTACAATGAGGAGCTGGCCCTGCATATTGGGACGGCGGATTTCACGGACTATACCGGAGAAGGTGAGTTCTATCTGGAATGTGACAATGTGGGAAGATCATTGACGTTTTCTCTGAAAGAGGACCATTATCAGGAATTGCTGACAACATTGAGCGGGGATATCCGGAACAGATGTCAGGATCGCAGTATTACCGAGGATGAGATCATCACTTTGCTGGAGGCCTGTGAGTGGTATCCGCAGGTGTTTACGGATGACAATGGCAATGACATTCCGGATCTGCTGGAATCCATTGCCGACTGGCTGGAAAAAACAGCTAACGACACGGAAACTCCGGAACCGGAGAACATGTGCTACGTGGCGGTGATGGCGAAATTCAGTTATCTGTACCAGAAATATGATGTGCAGTATGCCACGCAATGTCTGCAGCATGCGTCAGCGGTGTACACCAAGCTGATGTCGACCTCCGGCAGAGACGCGGAGAAATTTATGGCGCTGACGGAGCTTTACCGAGCCGCGGGACTTTACACTTATCGTAATCAGATCCTGGAGTATAAGGACTTTTTTGAGGACAATACCAGCTACCTGGAGGAGACGGCCTATCTGTACGGCTCCATGACCTATCTGGCCACCAGACAGCCGGTGGATGTGGACCTGTGTACCGTATTTATGGAAAGTATCCGGAATCGGGGCGAGGAGCTGGCCAAGCGCTCCCACAACATGATCGATGCCGTAACGAGTGTCAACAACGGAACCGAGGATCTGCTGAAGCGGGCGGAGGAATTGTCCTGTGCCAATTATGTGTTATACAGTTATCAGTACACGGAGATTTTAGAGGATTTTCTGCATTACCTGATGGGACGGAACCGGGATTCGGTGAGTTATTATCCCGAAGAGGGAGACGCTGCGGATTATCTGTTACTGATAGCCCAGCAGGTCTCCCTCGCGGATAAACATTAGAAAGATCAGATGAGTTCTTTGTTTTTGAAATAAGTTTCGGAGATAATATTCTGTACATAGGTGCCCATGCTCTTGCGGGTCTCCTTGTCCAGTTCCTTCGGATAAATAGGCTTACCGTATTCAATGACTACGGTGGCCTTTTTAATTTTCGGAAAATGATCTTCGAATACGGCTGCGGAGTTCACGATGGTCATGGGAATGATGGGAACACCGGCCTTCTCTGCAATTTTGAAGCTGCCTTCATGGAAGGGAAGGAAAGTATCCTTGGTCTTGTTGCGGGTGCCTTCCGGAAAGATGCAGATGGAAATGCCGTTTTTGGCTTTCTCAATGGCCAGCAGGATGGTCTTGAGTCCCGCCTTGATGTCTTGGCGGTCCAGGAAAAGACAGTGCAGATCCTTCATCCAGATGTTAAGCAGGGGCCATTTCAGCATTTCTTTTTTCGCAATATAACCGGTGGGTCTGGGAACACGGACATAGGTCAGCACCACATCGAAAAAGCTGCGGTGATTACCGACGTACAGCACAGCGGTGTCGGTGGGGATATTTTCTTCCCCGATGGCAATCACTTTTGTGCCGGACAGGCGGATGACCCAGCGAAAGGCCCAGTTCACGATAGCCAGAGAACTGCGGTCCTTAAGCCCGGGATTGAATTTACCGATGATCCATTCCACCAGCATTAACGGTGTGGACAGGATCAGGAACAATACTACAAACAATACGACGAATATAAAACGGATCATAGAAACCTCTTTTCTAAATCTTATTTTGCAATAAACAGTACACCCAGGGTGCCGGGGCCGCAATGGCTGGAAACAACACCGCCCGCTCTGGTCTCCAGGATCTCGTCAAAGATTTCCAGACTTTCCAGATAGGAACGGACCGCTTCCACGATCTCCCGGTCACAGCCGGAATGGGTGATGAAGACTCTGTCGGGAACCGCATTCTTCAGATCCTCTTCCATGTCTTTGGTGTAGGAGAGAATGACGGAACCTAATTTTCCGCGATATTTTTTGGAGGCATCCATGGCACCGCCGATGACCACGATCCTGGGATGAAGTTTTAACATACCACCGGCCAGAGCCGCCACTGCGCTGCATCTGCCACCGCGGTGAAGATAGGTCAGGGTATCCACGACGAAGCTGGCCCGGACTTTGGGACGGATGGCTTCGATGGCTGCAGTGATCTCGGGAACTGTTTTCCCCTCGGAAGCCAGAATGGCGGCCTGAATTACCTGCAGGCCGATGCCTGTAGACAGGTTTGCGGAGTTGATCACGGTGACTTTGTCGGAAGCTTCCAGTTCTTCTGCGGCCAGCCGCATAACGTTGCCGGAGGTGGACATGCTGTCGGAGATAGAGAAACAGATGATCTCGCGGCCTTCTTCTACAAAAGGCTGCATGACTTCCATGGCCTCTGTCAGAGAAGGAGCGGAGGTCTTGGGTGTGGTCTTGTTTTCATCGGACCAACGGAAAATCTCTTCCGGCGTAATGTCCACACCGTCACGGTATTCGTTCTCACCCAGCAGAATGTGCAGGGGCAGGATGGTAATATCATACTTTTCTACTAATTCTTTTGACAGATCACAGGTGCTGTCGGAGATGATTTTAACTTTCTGCGCCATAGAATTTACCTTCCTTTTCATTGTTTATTGTCTATTCGCCTTTGGCAATCTGTCTTGCAACATAGACACCGCTGGCGGATGCATGGGACAGGGAATGGGTTACACCGCTGCCGTCACCAATGATGTACAGACCCTTGTGGCAGCTTTCCAGATGCTCATCCAGTTCCACTTCCATATTATAGAATTTGACTTCCACACCGTAGAGCAGAGTATCGTCATTGGCGGTACCGGGTGCAATCTTATCCAGTGCGTAGATCATTTCGATGATACCGTCCAGGATACGCTTGGGCAGTACCAGACTTAAGTCCCCGGGAGTAGCGGACAGGGTAGGTTCTACCATGCCTTCGGCAATACGTTTCGCGTTACTGCGGCGGCCTCTTACCAGATCGCCGAAACGCTGTACGATGACACCACCGCCCAGCATGTTGGAGAGACGGGCAATGCTTTCACCGTAGCCGTTGCTGTCCTTGAAGGGCTCGGAGAAATGCTTGGCCACCAGCAGGGCAAAGTTGGTGTTCTCTGTCTGTTTGTCGGCACCCTCATAGCTGTGGCCGTTTACGGTGACGATGCCGTTAGTGTTCTCATTTACAACGATACCGTGGGGGTTCATACAGAAGGTACGCACGGAATCTTCGAATTTTTCGGTACGGTATACGATCTTGCTCTCATAGAGTTCATCGGTCAGATGAGAGAAGATGACTGCGGGCAGTTCCACCCGGACGCCGATATCCACGCGGTTGGACTTGGTATTGATGTCCAGATCCTTGCAGATCTGTTCCATCCATTTGCTGCCGCTGCGGCCTACGGAGATAATGCACTTGTCGCAGTCGTAGGAAGCGTTTTCACAGCAGATACGGTAATCGCCATCTACGGTCTCCACCGTTTTTACCGGAGTATCAAAATAGAAAGTCACTTTATCCTTCAGTTCTGCGTACAGGTTCTCCAGTACGATAAAGTTGATGTCTGTACCCAGGTGACGTACGGAAGCGTCTAAGAGGTTTAGCTTGTTCTGCATGCAGATCTTCTTGAAAGAGGTGCCTGCGGTGGAATACAGCTTCGTGCCCTCGCCGCCGAACTTCATGTTGATGTCATCCACATATTTCATCAGATCGATGGCCTGACTCTTGCCGATGTACTCGTAGAGAGTGCCGCCGAAAGCGTTGGTGATATTGTATTTTCCGTCGGAAAAAGCACCGGCACCGCCGAAACCGCTCATGATGGAACAGCTTTTACAGTTGATGCAGCTTTTGATCTTGTCACCGTCGATGGGACAGTGGCGCTTTTCCAGAGGGTGACCGGACTCGAAAACGGCAATTTTCAGGTCGGGATTCTGTTGCACCAGTTCATAAGCGGAGAAGATACCGCCGGGGCCGGCACCGATAATGATCACATCATATTTCATAGGGATAAGTTTCCTTTCTCTTTGTTCTCTTGTAAGGATTTGCGGGATGCATCATAACGTTGAAAAACCAAAAACATCCAAAATATAGTATACCATATTTTCGGATAAAAAGGGGAATAGAAATATAGCAAAATATGTGATAGAATCATAAGTTATAGCGGTTCTTCCGCAGATGCGGATGAACGGTGCGGGAAAAAGTAACGGGATTTGGAGAGAATTACAGGAAATAAAATTATGGAAGCAACACAGAAGAAAAACAAATATGAAATAGATATGTGCAACGGCACCATCATGGATAAGCTGATCTCCTTTGCACTGCCCCTGATGGTGTCCAGTATTTTGCAGCTGCTGTTCAATGCAGTGGATATCATCGTGGTGGGACGGTTCACCGGAAGTCAGGCGCTGGCGGCGGTGGGCTCCACCACGGCGTTGATCAATATGTTCGTCAACCTGTTTATCGGCGTTTCTCTGGGAGCCAATGTATTGTCGGCCAGATTCTATGCTGCCGGGAAAGAGCGGGAGATGAGTGAGACGGTACATACGGCCATGACTTTTGCGCTGATCAGCGGTATTGTCATGGTTTTCGTGGGACTGTTCTGCACCCGGGGAGCGCTGGAACTGATGGATACCCCGGAGGATGTCATTGATCAGGCAGCATTATATATGAAAATTTATTTCTGTGGCATGCCGTTTTTCATGCTGTACAATTACGGAGCCGCAGTTCTGCGGGCAGTGGGAGACACGAAGCGTCCGTTATTGTTCCTGATCATATCCGGAGCCATTAATGCGGTGCTGAACCTGTTTCTGGTCATTGCCTTTTCCATGGGCGTGGCGGGAGTGGCCATTGCCACGGTGATTTCGCAGGTGATCTCCTGTGTGCTGGTACTATGGTGTCTGTTTAACACGGACAGCTGTTACCGGCTGCAGATTTCAAAGCTTGGAATGAAATGGGAGTATCTGCTGCAGATCTTTCAGGTGGGCGTTCCGGCGGGAATTCAGAGTGTGGTCATCAATTTTTCCAATGTGCTGTTGCAGTCCTCGGTGAATTCCTTCGGATCCATCGCCATGGCGGGATATACAGCGGCCAATAATATCTTCGGCTTCCTGTTCGTATCGGTGAATTCCATTACTCAGGCATGCATGAGTTTCACCAGTCAGAATTACGGTGCCGGGAAGAAAAAGCGTATGGACCGGGTGTTTGTCGACTGCATGATCCTGTCGGTGATCGTGGCGGTAACGCTGGGCGGAAGCGCCAATCTCTTTGGTCCGCAGTTGCTTCACATTTACACCACAGATGCGAACGTCATTGCCTGTGGAACGGAGATTCTGCTGTATACGACACTGACTTACTTTTTGTGCGGCATCATGGATCTGATCCCGGGAGCCCTGCGGGGCATGGGACATTCGGCGGTGCCCATGATATTGTCCATCATCGGTACGGTGGGAACGAGGATCTTCTGGATCTACGGAGTATTCCCGACGCATCGCTCCCTGATGGTATTGTTTCTATCTTATCCGGCCTCCTGGCTGGCAACGATCCTGCTGCAGGCGGTATGCTTTTATTTTGTGAGAAAGAAAGTACACAGCACCATGCCGCAGGAAGAACCGGTGTAAGCCGGAGAATTGAGGGAAATCATGTTAGCAAATTTAAAGAAAAAATATATCGGAGACTGGGACTTTTACCGGAAGTATCTCTTACTGGCCATTCCCATGATCCTGCAGAATGCCATTACCAATCTGGTAAGTTTTCTGGATAACATCATGGTGGGACAGCTGGGAACGGAGCAGATGTCCGGCGTTGCCATCGTGAACCAGCTGATCTTTGTATACAATCTGGCGATTTTCGGTGCCGTATCCGCAGCCAGTATTTTCGGTGCACAGTATTTCGGAAAGGGCAACCACAAGGGACATATGTATTCCTTTCGGTTTAAGCTGTATGCCACATTGCTGGTGACCGGCGGAGCAATCCTTCTGTTCCTGACAAAAGGTTCCGCACTGATTTCCCTGTATCTGACAGATACGGTGGGCAATGGAGCCACGGATGTGGCCCTCGAGTACGGAATGGAATATCTGGCCATCATGATGGTGGGACTGATCCCGTTTGCGGTGAACCAGTCCTATGCCACGAATATTAAAGAGACCGGGCAGACCTTTATTCCGATGCTGGCCAGCTTCGTGGCGGTGGGAACCAATGCGATTCTGGACTATCTGTTGATCTTCGGTATCGGTCCTTTCCCGGAACTGGGAGTGCAGGGAGCGGCACTGGCTACTGTCATTGCCCGTTACATTGAGGCACTGATCGTGGTGATCTGGGCCCATGTCCACCGGGCGAAGAACCGCTATCTGGAAGGTGCTTATACCGGTTTCGGCATTCCTTTCGCAGAACTGAAGGCAATCCTCGTCAAAGGATTCCCCCTGATGGTGAACGAGGTACTGTGGGCTGCGGGCATGACGACGGTGACCCAGTGTTATTCCGTCAGAGGACTGGATGTAGTGGCAGGACTGAATATTGCCACCACCATCACGAATCTGTTCAATATTGTCTACCTTCAGCTGGGTTCCTGTATCAGTATTGTGGTGGGACAGTATCTGGGAGCCGGTAAATTGGAGGATGCCAAGGACGCGGACAACAAGATGATCGTGTTCAGCGTTTTCTGCTGTGTGATCATGGCGGCATTAATGTTCGTGGTAGGAGGATTTTTCCCCGGCATTTACAATACCACAGAGGAGATCAAGGCACTGGCTACCAGCTTTATTGCGGTATCGGCCATCATTATGCCGTTCTGTGCTTTCAGCCATGCGTCGTATTTTACCCTGCGCTCCGGCGGCAAGACCGTGGTGACCTTCCTGTTTGATTCCGTGTTTACCTGGGTGATCGTGGTGCCTGTGGCATATCTGCTGGCGCATTTCACCGGACTGGGGATCGTGAGTATCTATTTCCTGGTGCAGGGCACGGAGCTGATCAAGGTGATCATCGGCTACTTCATGGTGAAGAGTAATGTCTGGGTGGTACAGATGGTATAAATATCAGCCGAAGGCGGAATGGAGGTTGGCATGAAAAATAAGAGAAAGGCGGGAAACTGACATGAAAATGAACATGGCTCAGAAAATTTTACTGATCGTGGGAGGCGCATTTGCGGGGATCGGCACTGTGCTGACAGTAATATTTGGAAGCATTGGCATGGTGTTTCGGCCCATGAGGGCTTTTCTGACATTGCCGCTGTTTTTCGTGATATTGGGCATTTGTTTTATTGCTGCGGTATGGATCGGACAGCACAAAAAGTCACTTATTGTAAAAAACGGAACCAGATATGCCGCCAAGATCTACGGCTACACAGAGAACACAGCCTATATGGTAAACGGCAGATTTCCGGTAAATGTGATCGTACATTATTTTGATAAGAATCAGATCGAACGGGAAGCGGTGATTCCTACGGCATTTGAAAAAGGCGCCGGGACCTATCCCGTCGGTATGACCATGGATATTTATGAATATCAGGGAAAATACGGCTGGGATCCGGATTCCGTCCGGGATGAGATCCTGCCGGGAGAACAGGAACTGATGGACGATAAACCCGTAGATCCTTCCAAACTTCGTATGACCGCTGTGCAATGTCCGAACTGCGGTGCCTCTTATCAGGCGGCAGTAGGGTATACCGGACGCTGCCCGTATTGCGGAAGCTATCATAATGTAGAATAGCAGAGCAGGCGCAGATCAATGAACGGTCTCCTGCAGGTACCGCAGCATGGTCTGGGATACCACGGAGTTGGCAGTTTTGGAAAAGGCCAGTCCGAGGGTGCGGTGGCAGCAGGGAGACAGAGGTCTGGAGACCACATCTCTGGCGAAGGCCTTTAACACCAGCTCCTGAGAGATGGTGACGCCGAGGCCGTTGCGGACGAAGGACATGATCAGAGTGTCATCCCGGAAACTGTAGGAGATCTTCGGGCGGACAGGACATTTGGTCAGCAGATGCTGAATGTCGTTGTCACAGCCGGGGGTCTCGATGATCAGAGGATATTCGAACAGCTCCGGCAGGGTGACGCTGCTTTTGGCAGCTAAGGGATGCCCTTCGGGGAAAACAGCGCACAGCGGATCGTTCCACAGTGGATAAAAGGTCAGATCATCCGCCACGATGGAGGATAAAAAGCCACAGTCCACCTGTCCGTGAATGATCCAGTCCCGGATCTCATCGTAATTACCGTCAAAAATTTCTACATCCACTTTCGGATAATTTTCCCGGAAAAAATGAACCACATCCGGCATCCACAGGGCGGTGATGCTGGAAAAACTGCCGACCCGCAGTTTCCCTTCGATTTTATTGTTGATATTGAAAGCGGCCTGACGCAGCTTGTCCTTCTGATTGACCATTTCCTGAATATAAGGGATCAGACGGGCACCGTTGTCGGTGAGGCTGACACCCCGTTTTACCCGGGCGAAAAGCTGTACGCCCAGTTCCTCCTCCAGCCCCGCCATCATCTGACTGATGCCGGACTGGGTATAATTCAGTGCTTCTGCCGCCTTGGAGAAGCTTCCCGTCTCACATACTTTTAGAAATATCTCGTAACGGTCTTTTTGTTCTTTCATGATCTTCACCCCGTAAATTTATGAATCAGCCTGTTTTAGTATAAGCTCACGAATTCGTGCTTCGCACTTTACATCCTGCTTCGCAGGATATTCGTGAGCTGATGAGTCCAGTCTCATCATATCATGATTCGCACCTTCGGTGCTTACCGTTGCTTCGCAACTATCATGATCCAATTCGTCGTTCGCCAATTATGCAAGCATATTGGCTCTCTTGCACTCATTGCATTACAAATACTTATGCATACCAGTAAAAACATTCGTTTTACTGATAGTATAGCATATGCTATCCTCGTGTCACAAGTGTTTTAAGGAGCGTGAATCATATGGAAAAGAAAACAAGTAATTTCTCCGGGCAGATCGGCTTCGTGCTGGCGGCGGTCTGTTCCTGTTGATCTATCTGATATTGGTGCTGACTTTCGGCTTTACCCTGCTGACTTCCGATATTGCCGTCGGGCGCAGGACAAAAGAGAGCGCCATCCGGGCTTATGCGAAAATGCGGCCGAAGTGGAAATTTTTAGGTGTGCTGACATTTCTGGTTCCGGTACTGATCATGACCTACTATGCGGTCATCGGCGGCTGGGTCACCAAATATGCGATGGTCTATCTCACCGGACAGGCCGGGGCAGCGGCGGAAGACGGCTATTTTACTTCCTTTATTACCTCTCCTGTGGCACCGGTGGCTTTTGGACTGCTGTTCATGGGCGTGACGGCACTCATTGTATACAATGGTGTGGAAGAGGGCATTGAGCGGGTGTCAAAATACATGATGCCTATTCTGCTGGTGCTGGTGGTGATCATTGCGGGATATTCCCTGACCTTAAAAAATACCGATGCGACAGGAAATCTGCGCACCGGCATCGATGGATTTTTATATTATGTTACTCCTCATTTTGAAGGGCTGACGATTCATCGATTCCTGCAGATTCTGCTGGATGCCATGAGTCAGCTGTTCTTCTCCCTGAGTGTCTCCATGGGAATCATGATCACTTACGGCTCCTATGTGAAACCGGAAGTGGATCTGAATAAGGCCGTGAACCAGATTGAGATCTTTGATACCGGTGTGGCACTGCTGGCCGGAGCCATGACCATTCCGGCAGTTTTCGTCTTTTCCGGTACGGAGGGTATGAGCGCGGGCCCCAGCCTGATGTTCATTTCCCTGCCGAAGGTATTTGCCGCCATGGGAAAGGCCGGAACATTTGTGGGTATCCTGTTCTTCGTGACAACGATCTTCGCGACGCTGACTTCCTGTATTTCTGTGCTGGAGTCCATCACGGCCAACTGTATGGAAATCTTTCATGCGGGCCGTAAGAAGACGGTGCTGAT
>JBNMJR010000003.1:0-35200 GCA_050873925.1 Acetatifactor sp. | reverse complement strand
TTTTCCTGAAAACAGGCTTCTCAAAGGCAGATTTAGTGGAAAAATCAGCTTTTTCGTATAGATCTTTAAGCCTTTTCCTGCGAAATAATTTATTTCGAATCCTCATAGTGGAAATTATTTCATTATAATGTCAAAGTTCCAACATTTTATAATTATTCATGATTATTGGAGGAATCCAAAAGAACTCCCAAAGCAATACAATATTGCAGTGGAAGTTCATCCGGTTTGAGGCTCCCCCCGCTACGAACCATGCCTATTCATAAGATTGCCAGCAAGGAGCGCTGCCAATCTTATTTCATAGACGGCTGTCGAGCGTGTCCGATAAGACTGGACACACGGTATAAAAATAGAGTGAACCCACCTCGTTTGTGCGCAAGTGCTCATCGAGGTGTTCCACTCTATTTTGCATGGCTCGTAGCTATGCTGACTTTCTAATTATTCAATAAGTACTCTGCCAGATCCACCGCGGTCTGTGCATGCTCCGCATTGGCGTAGATGCCCATGACGATGCCGTCACCGCGGAAGTAATAGGTATCGGTCAGGTCCTTGCAGTCTGTGAGGCAGATGCCTACCGGTACGGGATCCTGCATGTCCTCCGGGTGGAGGGGATCGGGATAGTCCGGAGTATAATCGGTATTCATATCATCGTTGGCTGCTTCGATGGCCAGCACCACTTCTCTGTCTACATAATAGAAATAAGGTTCCAGTGCCTGCATCTGTTCCTCGGTGAGGATATCCCGCAGATCATGGAACATGCTGCTGTTGGCATATTTCTGGAAGGAAGAGAAATCTGTGATCATGCAGTCCAGCTCATTGGCTGCCACATACACCATCAGCTTCTGGGAAGAAGTGATGGAAGTCTCATCCATGCTATCCTCCACGATACGGATGGAAGTATCAAAAGTGATGTCACTGGTGTTCAGATCAATGCCTTCTTTTTCGGCAAAATCCGTAACAAAATCCGGCTGTTCCGAGGTCATCTGGTCTAAGAGGCTGGCATTCAGCATCACGGCATAAAAAGCGGGATCCTTCCGGTCTGTAAGCTGTTTTACAAAACTGACGATCATAATGATCACCACCAGGGCAATGATCACATGCCACTTATAATAATACCAGAAATACGCCAGCTTCTGCTTCGGCGTACCGTTTTTCAATGCTTCTCGTTCTTCTTTGAATTCATCCATTACTGCCATGGGGAGATCCGCCTTTCTGTTACGGAGATCCGGACGGAGCCGTACTCCGGGTAAATTTCGTCACAATAAATTAATGATAAGGGTTATGCATTCGAAAGTCAATGAACGAAGTGTGAGGGGAATCTAAAAAAACAATTAAATCGAACGGAAAATCCGGGCATGCCTTGCAAGTTTTGTGAGGATGATATATCATAATAGAGAACGATTGTCAGGAGAAAACAGAATCCTGACAGCCGTAAACAGAGATTTCCCAAAGGAATGCGGGGCGATTTCAGAACCGGCCCCAAAGAGAAGATTTTTCTTAAGAGGGAACAGGCTCTGCCATAAAATAAACCAAGAGAAAAGGAAACAAAAAATGAGTGATTCTTACGTAGAATGTCTGGTAAAAGCAAAACAGCCCACCTGGGCAAAAATTTTAAAGGTATTATTGATCGCACTGACAGTACTGAGCTGTCTGGTGATGTTCGTGTTTATCATTTTCCTGCCGGTGGCACTGGCAGCAGGCGTGGGAGCTTATTTCCTGAATATGTACACCGACCTGGAATACGAATATCTCTATCTGGATAAGGAACTGTCCGTGGATAAGATCATGGCCAAGAGCAAGAGAAAGCGTGTCGGCACTTACAGCCTTGACCGTATGGAAGTATTTGCACCGGTCTACTCCTATCATCTGGACAACTTCAAGAATCGTCAGGTGAAAGAAAAGGACTACAGTATCGGTGAGGTACTGCAGCCGGACGGACGCTATGCCATGTATTATGAAGGCGGCGAGAAGATCCTCTTAAGCCCCAATGAGGAACTGGTCAAGGTTCTTAAAAACATGGCACCCCGCAAAGTGTTCAGTGAATAATGAAAATAACAGAAAGATTCCGGTGCACAGGATGCATCGGAATCTTTTTTGATAAAAAAATATAAGATATCCGGTTGACAGTCCTGCGAAACTCTGCTAAACTCATGGAAATGCTATAAGTACAGCGAATATATATTATAAACACAACTTATAACACGGCAAGAAATCATTCACAAATCTTATCAAATGAACACAGGAGGAAAGAAAATGGGACAGATTATTGGTGAAGGCATTACCTTTGATGACGTACTGCTCGTACCGTCTTACTCTCAGGTAGTCCCCAATCAGGTGGATTTGACCACTTGGCTGACAAAGAAGATCAAGCTGAACATTCCTATGATGAGCGCAGGAATGGATACTGTTACCGAGCATCGTATGGCAATCGCCATGGCAAGACAGGGTGGTATCGGTATCATTCACAAGAATATGTCTATCGAAGCACAGGCAGAAGAGGTAGATAAGGTAAAGCGTTCCGAGAATGGTGTCATCACCGATCCGTTTTCTCTGTCTCCCGAACATACTCTGGCAGATGCAGATGCTCTGATGGCTAAGTTCCGTATCTCCGGCGTGCCTATCACCGAGGGAAGAAAATTAGTCGGCATCATCACCAACCGAGATCTGAAGTTCGAGACCGACTTCACCAAGAAGATCAAAGAGTCCATGACCAGTGAAGGTCTGATCACCGCTCCCGAAGGTATCACTCTGGAAGAGGCGAAGAAGATCCTGGCCAAGGCAAGAAAAGAGAAGCTGCCTATCGTGGATAAGGACTTCAACTTAAAGGGTCTGATCACCATCAAAGATATTGAAAAGACCATCAAATATCCTCTGGCAGCCAAGGATTCCCAGGGCAGACTTCTCTGCGGTGCCGGTGTCGGCATTACTGCCAATGTACTGGATCGTGTGGCAGCTCTGGTAGCAGCCAAGGTAGATGTTATCGTACTGGATTCCGCACATGGTCATTCCCAGAACGTATTGAACTGCCTGAAGATGATCAAGGAAAAATATCCCGATCTGCAGGTGATCGCAGGTAACGTGGCTACCGGCGATGCTACACGTGCTCTGATCGAGGCCGGCGCAGATGCCGTTAAGGTAGGTATCGGACCCGGTTCCATCTGTACCACCCGTGTGGTTGCAGGTATCGGTGTTCCTCAGGTGTCTGCTATTATGGATTGCTACAACGTGGCAAAGGAATATGGTATTCCTATCATTGCTGATGGCGGTATCAAGTACTCCGGAGATATCACCAAGGCTATTGCAGCCGGCGGTAATGTATGTATGATGGGTTCCATGTTCGCAGGATGTGAGGAGAGCCCGGGAGAATACGAGCTGTTCCAGGGTAGAAAATACAAGGTATACCGTGGTATGGGATCTATCGCAGCCATGGAGAACGGCAGTAAGGACCGTTACTTCCAGGAAAATGCAAAGAAACTGGTTCCCGAAGGTGTCGAGGGACGTGTAGCTTACAAGGGCAGCGTAGAAGATACCGTATTCCAGTTGCTGGGCGGTCTCCGCTCCGGTATGGGCTACTGCGGTGCACAGGATATCGAGACTCTGAAGGAGACCGGCAGATTCGTGAAGATCTCTGCTGCATCCCTGAAAGAGAGCCATCCTCATGATATCCACATCACCAAGGAAGCTCCGAACTACAGCGTGGATGATAAATAAGTTGTGAAGATAAGGTTATAATAAAAGAGGCGATCGTAAGTCTGACTTGCGACCGTCTCTTTCTTTTGGAAAGAAAATCATTTGAATCTCAAAATATTTGCAATAATTGACAAAAAGATTTGAATTTTTCAAGCAATTTAACGAATATGGCAAAAAATGTAAAATAATATCTTGTATGAATTTCCTGTCGCATGGTAAAATATATTTGTTCGGGTGCTGAGGAAGGGCGTATCGCCCGAATATTTAAAAGAGAAGCAGGGGAGCAAAAAAGTGACTGAAATTTCATTTCGAGAATTGATCGATCCCAGACGTCTGCAGCGTCTGCAGAATGAATTCTGTAAGGTGACGGGCGTGGCGGCTGTCTGCCTGGACAGTGAGAATCAGGTGGTGACGGAGCCGTATGTGGACAAGGCATGGAAGAGACCGGATGGGGAAGATCCGATCAGTACGGAATACCGTAGGAAAGCGGCACAGGCACTGGACAGAGTGCAGGCAGGTTCGTTGGAAGAACAGGTGGTGGAAGAACTGCCGGACGGTGGACATGTGGCAGCAGTGGCTGTCAGCGTGGAGAATAATACGATCCTGTACTGGCAGGTATATGATCTGAAGAAGATGGATACCATTTCCTTTTATCAGATTCTGGACCTGTTGCGGGATACCAGTGTGGATATTTACAGGGATCGTATGTCCTGCTTCAGCGCGGAGGCGGAGAGCAGAAGGAGCCGTTCCGCCGAGGAAGAGATGAGCAGGAACCTTCATACCATTGAGGCAACTACGGAGATTGTCCAGCTCTTAGACAGTGATGAACAGATCGAGCTTGCCATGAATAAGTGGCTGAAGATTCTGTCAGAGCATATCCGTGTGGATACCGCGGAAATTTTCCAGCTGCATTCCGACACGGATACCATGAACGTGGTCTGCGAATGGAAGGCAACAGGCCAGATTTCTTTTTTTGACAAGACCAGTGGAATTCCGGTATATTCCTTCCTCCATACAGAGAAACCTTTGGTGATTTCTACCGACAGTCTGGGAAATGTGGGATCTGAGGAAATCGAGGAGATTGGCATGAAGGCTGTGATGATCTTCCCTATCCTGAAGCAGGAGAGCGGAAATATGGTGCTGTCCCTGAATCACAGAACCCAGGGACATGTGTGGAGCATGGCGGAGATCAAGTTCACGGCGGATGCGGTGAAAATTCTGCAAAGCATCCTCACCAGACGGATCCAGAAGAACTCTCTGGCCGGTTCCTATGCGGCACTGGAGGAGATTCTGGACAACGTGGGCTGTGCCATTTATGTGACAGACCAGACTACAGGGCGGATGCTGTTTGCCAACCAGATCCTGAAAAATACCTTTGCCAAGGAACTGATGGATCACAATTTTGATGCTCTGTTACAGAGCAGTGTCCGGAAGGAAAAATCCAGGGCAGTCAGTGTAGTCTATCATGCGGAGAAGGAGACCTGGTACGATCTGCTGTGCAAGGAGATCGCCTGGGTGGACGGCAAAAAGGCCAACCTGTACTCCCTGTATGATATTACAGATAAAAAACTGTACCAGCGCCGCATCGAGCAGCAGGCCTATACGGATTTCCTGACGGGACTGTATAACCGTATGTGCTGTGAGAGGGATCTGGCAAGACAGATCGACCAGGCGAAGAAGACCGGGGGCAAAGGTGCTTTGTTATATCTGGATCTGGATGATTTTAAGCATATCAATGACGGACTGGGACACCAGTATGGCGATGTGCTGTTGAAATCCATTTCCCATGCACTAAAACGGATCAACGGCATCGAGAATACCTGTTACCGTATGGGCGGTGACGAATTTGTCATCGTGATCCCGCCCGACAGCTATTCCCGGTTTGAAAATATTGTGGAAGATATTAAAAAGATCTTCAGCAAGCCCTGGTTTTTAAAGGATGCGGACTATTACTGCACCATGAGTATGGGCATTGTCACCTTCCCGGATGCCGGGGATTCCGTGGCAGATCTGATCAAAAAAGCGGATATTGCCATGTACGAAGCGAAAAAGACCGGTAAGAACCGGGTGGCAACCTACCGCGAAGGCATCGATTCCGTATCGGGACGCCGTCTGGATATGGAAAAGAACATGCGTGATGCCACGGTGGAGGGCTACCGGGAGTTCGAGGTCTATTACCAGCCTATCATTGACATTCAGGGAGAAAAGGATGTCTGCGCCCGAGCAGAGGCACTGATCCGCTGGAACAGTGCAAAGCTGGGATTTATCTCACCGGCGGAATTTATCCCGCTGGCTGAGTATCTGGGACTGATCAATCCCATCGGCAATTATGTGCTGACCGAGGCCTGCACCCGATGTAAGCATTGGAATGATATCGGGTATCCGAATTATAAAGTAAATGTCAACCTTTCTGTGGTACAGCTCCTGCAACCGGATATTGTGGAGACGGTGGAAAAAGCGCTGAAGGACACCGGCCTGTCTCCGAAGAATCTGACACTGGAAGTAACGGAGAGTCTTGCCATCAACGATATGGAGCGCATGAAGGAGATCCTGAACCGGATCAAGTCTCTGGGTGTCGCACTGGCACTGGATGATT
Organism: Acetatifactor sp.; assembly: GCA_050873925.1. Classification (GTDB taxonomy): domain Bacteria; phylum Bacillota; class Clostridia; order Lachnospirales; family Lachnospiraceae; genus Acetatifactor. The sequence goes on along the minus strand of JBNMJR010000003.1, from coordinate 28,917 downwards.
TCGGCACCGGTTACTCGTCCTTAAACCATATCCGGGAGATTCCCATTGATGTCATCAAGGTGGATCAGAGTTTTGTGAAGGATCTGGCGGAGGATGCTTATTCCCAGTCCTTTATCAAGATGGTGGCGGAACTGGCGGAGACCATCGGCGTCAGCGTCTGCGTGGAAGGTATCGAGACCCCGGAGCAGTTCAAAGTACTGCAGGGCATGAAGGTCAAATACATTCAGGGATACTATTTTGACCGCCCTATGGAGCGCCATGCGTTTGAAGCAAAATATGTAAAGTAACGGTTCGGAAAATAAGTTTTGAAAAATAGATTTTCTAAGCAGCAGATCAGCAAATGATTTGCTGCTTTTTCTTTTGCGGGGATAGTGCAATGGACTCATTGACGACAGGTTTCTTCTTTATTATAATAAATGAGACTTCGAGTTTCAAAAGATAACATCAATCAAGCAGCAGATATTGAGAATAAGGGGAAACGGAGAAAAAATATGAAAAACGGGAAATTATGGGCAAAGAAGATACTGGTATTTCTTCTTCTGACAACGATGACAGTCAATGTGGTTGATACATCTGCATTGGCAGCAGCTGTGGAGGTGCCGGTGCAGGAAGAGACACAGGAGAATCCGGAAGAACCACAGCGGGAAGAAAACGCAGAAGATCTGCAGCAGGAAGAGGAGATGGAAGCACCAGCGGAGGAAGCGGAAACCGAAGCTCCACAGCAGGGGGAAGAGGCTGAAAATCCGGAGATAGAGCAGGAGAATATCCCGCAGGAAGAGAATCTTCAGGAAGAAAATCCGGTGCAGATACTGAGCAGCAACGATGAAGTGATCAATATTGCGGAAGCTGAGGCAACCGGTTCCAACGGACAGATCATCATCAATGCGGATAATCTTAACCGGTGGGACAATAAAATTCTGACCGGCAGCGTGATCTCTGCGGATCTGGATGACAGCGCAAAAGGTATTGTGGTCGACGGTGTGGAACTGCACCTGACGATCCGGAATCTGACCATTGACCGAAAAAATTTCGGCAATAATTCCATTTCAGCCATCGCTCTGACGAATCAGGCGATATTGTATCTGACACTGGAGGGTGACAACAGCTTATATGGCGCATACGGCGGCGCGGGAATCGATGTTCCGAGCGGGACAGTGCTGAGCATTACCGGGGAGAGTAGCGGAAGCCTGTATGCAAAGGGGGGAAATATGTACGGCGGCGGTGCGGGTATCGGCGCCATCAGCCCAGGTCTGGATCTGAATTATTCTACCAATCCACAGACGCGTTCCTGCGGATATATTAAAATCGCAGGCGGTACGGTAAAGGCGGAGGGCGGAACCTATCGTTTCCGTGGCAGTGAGATCAGCGGCGGTGCAGGTATCGGCGGTTCTTATGGTGTGAGCGGCGGCATCATCCAGATCACCGGCGGTGCGGTAACAGCCATTGGCGGCATGTACGGCGCCGGCATCGGCGGCGGTGGAAACGGCAGTGTGGCACGGATCACGATAGACGGCGGAACGGTAATCGCAGAAGGAACCGGAAAAGGCGCGAAACAGCCGGCTGCCATCGGACGCGGCATTGATATGGATACGACAGGGGAGCATGTACTGCCTTGCGGGGAAATTAAGTTAAATGGTGGAAGCGTTACCGCAAAGGGAAATATCGGATATGGCTATGTTTATTTTAATTATTATCCGTCCGGAGATAATGCAAAAGTGACGGTGTCCGATCAGGTATTCCTGGCGATGGACGGCGAGATCAACGATGGAAGCAGAAGTAATGTAAAAAATTATAGCCTGAGTTTTACTGTTTTTGACACCGCGTTTACAGATGACCGGACGGCAACTGTTACGCTGGAGGACAGTCTGATTCAGGAAACGATTGCGGCGAAGATGACGATGCCCGGACAGGTGGCGTTTACACTTTCCTTTGCACACAATGCATTTTCAGGGGAAAAGACATTTACCGTGACCATCGACGGAAAAACCTATGAAGCAACAGCAAATTTTAAAGAAAGTCAGACGGAATACGACCTGACGGCTGGCAGGGCACTCTATCCCGTGTCACTGGAATTTTATGACGACGCTATCACAGGGAATGTTGCGGTAGATGAGATTTCGGTGAAACAAAACGGCACAGCACTGGATAGTACAGAGTTTGTACATCCGGGAAATATTGAACCGGTAATAAACGGCATTGGGAAAATGATGATTTTCCTTCCGGCAAATGAGAATACGACAGAGATTACAGTTAAGGCTTCCGGAATCAACGGTTCGGAAGCAATGACCAAAATCGGGCTGACGATTGGGACGGCGGGGATCACCACAGTGTCCATGTGTAATGGAAGGGTGACACTTTCTGCAAAAATATCCCGGGTTAATGCTACAGATGTAAAGATTGCCGTTGCGTCGAACGTCATGACCTGGGATCTGTACATGAAGCAGAGCAATGACCAGGTGATTGATGACCCGCAAGTGATTATTTCCGAGGGCACACAATACGCTCAGACAGCGCAGAAGGGCGAAGCGCATCTGGAGAGTCTGAAGGCAAACCACAATTATGGATATTATCTGGTTGCAAAGCAGGGAGACCTGGTTTCGGAAATTGTAGAGATCCATTTTAATACGCCAAACGGAGCAAGGGTGTTCTGGGAGAACAACAGCAGCGCAGAGAAATATTATGCGGGATTTTTTGATGCGGTCAGCAATGCCACAAATATCAGCCCGGATGGATTTACGATTCAGGCGCAGGGAAGTGCTAACTGGGGTAGTGAACTCACGCTGAGGAAATCCTGTACACTGGATTTAAACGGACAGAATGTTTCCATAAATGGTACAAGTCAGTATTCCCTGGCGCTTGCGGAAGACGTCTTGGCAGTACTGACAGACAGCGCCGGTGATGCGGAATATCATAATGCAAACGGAAATAGCACACTTTCCCTTTTTAACATGGAGAGCAATTCCTCCCTGACTATTCAGGGCGGTGGTTATTATGATTACAAGGAACTCCTGAAAAGACAGAGCGAGACGCAGACCGGACGCACACTGACGATTGAGGGCGGTTCTTTCCACGGCGGAAACCATATCGACATCGGTGACGGCAAGGTTGTGCTTTCCGGTGGAACCTTTTACGGTGGACTGTCTGTAAACGGAGGTTATGAAATCAAGGATGGTTATAGTGTAAAATATCTGACCGGCAGCAATCAGGGAACATATACAACAACGCTGCCGGAACGGGGAGACGATATCGAAATCGTTCCGCTTCCGGAGCTTAGAGGAAGTCTGGATCTGACAATCGGAGATGGTGTCTCTTCCTCCGCAAGACCCAGCACAAAAATAACGGCAACTTTTACGGATAAGGACGAAGACGATGGAATCTATATCTACAAATGGTATTGCGTAGATGGGGATAAGGAGACGGTTGTCAGAACATCTGTTGAAACACGGAGTAAAACGAGCACTTATATGTTGCTTCAGGAGAATATCGGAAAACAGTTTTACTGTGAGGTTACGAAAAAAGGAACCTCCGGTTCCATAAAATCAGAGAAGACATACCCTGTCATAGGAGAATCGATCGATGGTGCGGTTATTGAACTGCAGCAGGGAATCTGGAGATATGACGGAACGGAACAGAAGCCTGAGATCAAAAGTGTAACTCTCAACAACGGAGTCACAACTCTGACGAGAGATGTAAGCTATAGGGTTTCCTATGAGAACAACATTCATGCGGGAACGGCAAAGGTTATCATAACCGGCATCGGAATATACGATGGAACCGCGGAGACGACTTTTACCATCGGGCAGAAAACCGACTACGCCGATTTGAAAATCGAAGGAGTTGAGAGTGCCTATGAGTATACCGGGGAGGAAATCTGTCCGAAAATTGTGGTAAAAGACGGGAATCAGGTAATTCCCGAATCGCAGTATACGGTGGCTTATAAAGATAATGTGAAACCCGGAACAGCGGTCATTACAATCACAGGAACTGAGGATGGAGACTATTATTTTGGAGCAAACAATAACTATAAGTATTTTACCATCTTCCATGACCATGACTGGAACTATAAAGCGAGCGGCTCGACAATCCTCATGGAATGTAAAAAGGATGCCTGCCCGCTTCCCGATCGCCGCGCTACGCTGATGCTCCGGGTCGATGATGCGGATACTTTAAAATATAATGGAATCACACAGGATGTTGCAACCATTTCGCAGAATCCTGACGGCAGCTATCCGGACAGCAAAATCAGGAAGGAGTATATCGGAGACGGACTGGAAAATGGTCTGCCTGAAAATGCCGGAAGCTACACGGCGACCATGTCCATCGAGGAAGGCGGCGTGACGTATACCGCAACGTTCGCATTTGAGATTCAAAAAGCGGATACGCAGATCGGAACCGTGACGGCAGACACACTGGAGAATACGCTGGATGTGGATCAGGTGCAGTTATCCCGCACGGATACGACGATTCCGGGCATTCTGAAATTAAAAGAAGGAACGATACTGCAGTACGGCACACATGACTATGACTGGGTATTTGAGCCGGACGACAGCGTCAATTACGAGACGTTAGACGGAACGGTAAGCATTACCATAAAGGATACGATTGCGCCGTCGGCGAGCTGGAAGATCGGAGAGAGTGGCTTCAGAAAATTTGTCAATACGATTTCTTTTGGTTTCCTCTGCAAAAATACAGAGACCATGGAAATTATGTATGAGGATGCGGAAAGCGGCGTCGCAACAAAACAATACTATATTGCAGATTGGGAAATAACCGATTTTTCCGGTGTGGAATGGACGGATTATACAGCGCCGATCGTTTTACCGACAGGACCGATCAGAATTGTGTATGTCCGGGTAACGGATCAGGCAGGAAATCAATCGATTTTAAACAGTGATGGTCTGACCGTTTATCAGGAAAGCGTATTGGAGAGTGATGAGATTTCCTATACCTATAAAGAAGGTCAAGTCAGAGAACTCTACGTGAAGCTGAATGGAAATATTTTCGCTGAAATGGTAGATGACAGGAATCAGGATCCGGGAAGAAATTTAAATTATTCGTTTGATGAGCCGGAGGGCCGACTGACATTGTCCGGTAATTATCTCGACAGTCTCAGTGTCGGAACACATACCTATAAAATAAAACTGTATCCGCAGGGAAGACAGGAAGTAGAAACCATTGTCTATCGTTTCTCGGTTACAGTAGAAAAGGCAAAGCTGTATGTAGTAGACGCCAGGGCAGCAGGCAGGACGTATGATGGAAGCAGACTTGTGAATGTGACAGGCATTACGTTGGGGAGAGTGGATGGTTATCGGTATGAGCCGGGACCGTCTGTCGATATCCATAACCTGTCGGGAACATTGGACAGTGCGGATGCCGGAACCCACCAGAACGTAACACTGCCGACACTTACCCTGACCGGTGAAGATGTGGAAAGTTATGAACTGGTTCAGCCGGAGGCTCCGGTGGGACTGCTGCCCACAGTAACGATCTCCAAAAAGGCAGCGCCGGTCATTCAGACGATAGATAAGAGCTATGTCTATGCAAAAGATATCGCGGAAATGATCGACCTGACAGAATTCCTTCCGGCAGACTGTGGCAAGGTCGTTTTGGGACAACCGAACCATGGGACGGCAGTGTATGAGTATTATAAAGCTGCGCCGACCGTAAATGGCAGTATCCTGTCCTATACCGCCGGAAAGACGACCTGGGAACAGATGCAGAATGCGAAGAGCGGAGAACTTGTGGTTCCGGTGCAGATGACGAACTATGAGGACACGGAGGTCAGATTTACGCTGCGCCTGCGGGATCAGACCAATGTGATCTTAAAGCAGGGCATGGAGGTGCGGCTGAAAAATAATGTACTGACCTACGGACAGCCGCTGTCGACGTTGCTCTTTGAAGCGGCGGTATTTACAGACGAAGCCGGAAATGTCATTGAAGGAACATTGGGCTGGCAGGACGGATCCTTGGTTCCGAATGTCGGAACGGCGACGGTCATCTGGCAGTTTACACCGGCGGATGCAGAGTATAAGCCGGTGAGCGGAGAGGCTGCGATTGTGATTAAACCGGCACCGCCCAGAATCGAAACTCCTGCCGGTGGGGAAGAGAGGTCCGATGATGACCCTGCTGAAACGCCGGAAAATAGCGAAGCGACAGATGGTGGCAGCAGTTCCGCTAAAGTACCTGCGGGGACTGCAGTAATACCTGTGCCGGCAGCCGGGAAAAAGCCACAGTCACAGTTACCGGCACCCGAACCGGAACCTACTTTAGCCCCGGCATCGACGCCGGTACTTTCAGACAGCAATGAGCCCTTTATCAAGGGAGAAGACGGGAAGGAAGGCTGGAAGGTCATTACAGCGCAGACAGAGGAAGCCGCAGAGGGCGAAAAGATTCATGTAGATATGAATGGATCGACAGCGGTTCCCGGAGAGATTTTCGACAGTATTCAGGGCAGGGATATTACAGTAACCTTTGATCTGGGCGGAGGGATTCTCTGGACGGTCAACGGTCTGGATGTCACTGCACAGAACATAGAAGATATTGATTTTGGCATAACCATGGGAGAGCAGGCAGGAGGCAGCATTCCCGTGGATGTCATCAACAATGTTACCGGAGAGCGCTATTCCATGAATCTGACACTGGCGTATGAGGGGGAATTTGGTTTTAAGGCTACACTTACTATCAATATGGATGCAGCGAATGCAGGACTATATGCGAACCTGTTCTATTACAATCCGGCAAGGGAAGAACTGGAATTCATGAGTGCCGGCAGGATCGACGAAGCGGGGAATACGGAGCTGGCTTTCAGCCACGCGTCGGATTATACGATCGTGATCGACAGCCAGCCGATGGATGGAACCGTGGAAGCAACAAACGATATTTCCGATAATTCTTCCCATAACAGATATTTGTGGATCCTGTTGGGAGCTGGTGCAGTCGTTCTTGCGGCGCTGGGAGCAGGATATATGTTGTACCGGAAGAGAGAGAATTCGTAAAATCCCCCTTGCCAAAATAAGGGCAACCATGCTACTATGATTACAGCTACACGACTGGCGGAGCGCAGCTTGCTGCAGTGGAGATACCCACAGGGAGTGTAGAATAGTGAAAGCCGACCGCCTGGGCACCGTCTATTTCTGGTGCTTAGGCGGTTTTTTGATAGCTATTCAGAGCCATAAAATATTGACAGATGTTCGTCGAATGCTGGCATTCGTAAGAACATTCGGCAATATTTTTTTGGCGAAGTAACCTCAATGAGTAAAAGAAAAGCATCGAAGATGCGATTTTACGAATGAGGTTCTGAATAGTTACGCGATATATAGTAAACGGAGGAAAAACTATGTTACAACTGGAACAGGAATTGAAAAGCAATGCTTATCCCGGCAGAGGTATCGTGATCGGCCGTTCTGCTAACGGAAAATATGGCGTGACCGCTTATTTCATCATGGGAAGAAGCGCCAACAGCCGCAATCGTGTGTTCGTGACAGAAGGAGAGGGAATCCGTACCCAGGCTTTCGATCCTTCCAAACTGGAAGATCCCAGTCTGATCATCTATGCGCCGGTACGTGTCCTTGGCAACAAGACCATTGTGACCAACGGTGACCAGACAGACACTATTTACGAGGGAATGGACAAACAGCTGACTTTCGAACAGTCCCTGCGCAGCAGAGAATTCGAGCCGGACGGCCCCAACTATACACCGAGAATTTCCGGTATCATGCATATCGAGAACGGCAAGTACAATTACGCCATGTCCATTTTGAAGAGTGACAACGGCAACCCCGATTCCTGCCTGCGTTTCACTTATGCTTATGAGAATCCTCTTCCCGGAGAGGGACGTTTCATCCATACTTATATGCATGATGGCAATCCCCTGCCCAGTTTTCAGGGTGAGCCGAAGCTGGTAGAGATCCCCGATGACATGGATGCTTTTACCGACATGCTGTGGAACAGCTTAAATGAGGACAACAAGGTCTCTCTGTTCGTACGTTTTATTGACATCGAGACCGGTAAATACGAGACAAAGATTATCAACAAGAATGTGTAACTTTTCAGAATTGTTAAACATTGGAAGATGCTTGTCAAGGGCTTGCATTCGTAAGGATACCTGAAAATATTTATTTTGCGAATGCGGGTTCTGAACAGTTAATATCGTAGAATAGGAGAAAAATAAGATGAACGAGATTCAGTTAAAATACGGATGTAACCCAAACCAGAAGCCTTCCAGAATCTTCATGGAAGACGGCAGCGACCTGCCGGTGACCGTGCTGAACGGCAAGCCCGGATATATCAATTTCCTGGATGCTTTCAACGGCTGGCAGCTGGTAAAAGAGCTGAAGGAAGCCACAGGACTTCCCGCAGCCACTTCTTTCAAGCATGTATCTCCCGCCGGTGCTGCGGTAGGACTTCCCCTGAGTGATACTCTGGCGAAGATCTACTGGGTGGATGATCTGGGAGAACTCTCTCCCCTGGCCTGTGCTTATGCAAGAGCACGTGGCGCGGACAGAATGTCCTCCTTCGGCGACTTCATCGCATTGTCCGATGTCTGCGACAAGGACACCGCGAGACTGATCAAGAGAGAGGTATCTGACGGTGTCATCGCTCCCGGCTATACCGATGAGGCGCTGGAGCTGTTAAAGCAGAAGAAAAAGGGTGCCTACAACATCATCCAGATCGACCCTTCCTACCAGCCCGCTCCCATCGAGCGCAAGCAGGTATACGGCATCACTTTCGAGCAGGGTCGTAACGAACTGGACATCAACGGCGACCTGCTGTCCAATATCGTGACCGTGAACAAGGAGATCCCGGAGAGCGCGCTGATCGATATGAAGATTGCTCTCATCACCTTGAAATATACCCAGTCCAATTCCGTATGCTATGTCAAGGACGGTCAGGCCATCGGTATCGGTGCAGGACAGCAGTCCCGTATCCACTGCACCAGACTGGCAGGCAGCAAGGCAGACAACTGGTTCTTACGTCAGTCTCCGCAGGTACTGGGCCTGCAGTTTGTAGACAGTCTGGGCAGAGCCAACCGCGACAATGCCATTGATGTCTACATGGGCGATGAGTATATGGATGTGCTGGCAGACGGTACCTGGGAAGGCATCTTCAAGGTGAAGCCTCCCGTATTTACCAGAGAGGAAAAGAGAGCATGGCTGGACAAAATGCAGGATGTGACTCTGGGAAGCGATGCGTTCTTCCCCTTCTCCGATAACATCGAGAGAGCACATAAGAGCGGCGTAAAATACATCGCACAGCCCGGCGGATCCGTGCGTGACAGCGATGTTATTGCATGCTGCGACAAATACGATATGGTGATGGCATTTACGGGCATTCGTCTGTTCCACCACTAAGACAGACATTTACAGGCAGGACTGCGTTCAGGACCTGCCTGTAACTATTCAGAGCCTTGAAAAGGCGGTTTTGCGAATGGGGTTCTGAATAGTTATGGGAGTTCAATGAGGAAGATGAGGAAAGTATAGTTATGGACAGACGAGGGGACGCAAAGAGCAGAGAAATGATGCTGGATGAATTGATGGGATATGACCGTGTGACGATCCAGTGCCACGACAATCCGGATGCGGATGCCATAGCCTCCGGCTTTGGATTGTACTGTTTTTTCCGGGATCAGGGAAAAGATACCAGACTGCTGTATTCCGGACGGAATAAAGTCAGAAAGGCCAACCTGATGCTGATGGTGGAGAGACTGCACATTCCGCTGGAATATCTGGCACATCCCGGAGAGGAGCCGGTGGACGGACTGCTGATCACGGTGGACTGTCAGTACGGTGCCGGCAATGTGACGAAGCTGCCGGCGGAGGAGATCGCGGTGATCGACCATCATCCGCTGGAAGTTATCTGCACCGAGCGGATGCGTCTGCAGCCCAATATGGGAAGCTGCGCGACCCTGGTGTGGACAATGCTGCAGGAAATGCATTATCCCGTGGGAAAAAACAGAGATCTGGGAACTGCCCTGTATTACGGCCTGTATATGGATACCAACCAGTTCTCCGAGCTGTCGAACCCGGTGGACATGGATATGCGTGAGAGTCTGAACTTTGACAAGAATCAGATATCCCTGTTCCGCAATTCCAATATTTCCCTGAGAGAACTGGAAATTGCCGGTGTGGCAATGCTTCGCTGCAATTACAACGATGACTACCAGTTCGCTGTGATCCATTCCCAGCCATGCGATCCCAATGTCCTGGGTCTGATCAGCGATTTCCTCCTGCAGGTGGCGGGGGTCAATACCTGTGCAGTCTACAATGAGGACAGCGGCGGATACAAATTTTCCGTCAGAAGCTGTATCCGGGAGGTCAATGCCAGCGAGCTGTCGGATTATCTCTCGGAGGGTATCGGTTCCGGTGGCGGACATTACGAGAAGGCCGGCGGATATATCAGCATGAAATTATATGAGGAAAAATATCCGACACTGCATTCCGAAGCGTATTTCAACAACCGCATGACCCAGTACTTCGATACGTTCCGGATCCTCTATGCGAAAGACCGGGCCTTCCCGGTAAGTGAGGGCACAAGATATCAGAGGAAGAAAATCCCTCTGGCCTGTGTGAGAGCCTCCGATCTGGCGGAGCTTGGCAGGGTGGTATCCATTCGTACCCAGAACGGCACCATGGACATCGATACCAGACAGAATATCTGCTACACGCTGGAGCAAAACGGCGAACTTCACAGGGTGGCGGGAGAGCGGTTCCATCGGATCCTGGAGCTGTCCGATGCTCCGATGCCGGAGGACTATTGCAGGAACATGACATATGTTCCCAGAGTCAAAGACGGTACGGACGGCAGAAATCATCTGATCACGGAATATGTTCGTATGTGTATGCCGAAGGATGAGTTCTGCATTTATGCCACCAAAGTGACACAGGGGGTAAAAGTGTTCCCGGTATGGGACGAGGACGGCTATATGACCGGAAAAGCCGGAGATTATCTGGCGGCCAGTGAGGATGACCTGCACAACATTTTTATCGAGACGGAACAGAATTTGCTGAATTATTTTGAAGAGAAGGGTTTATAAAAGTTTTCTTGTGTGGTAAGATAAAGGATACGAAAACAGTATTAAGTAAACGAAAGGCAAGGACATTACCATGAGCGAGATCGAAAAGGAAATCGTAGATTCCGCAGAAGTAAAGGAATCTAAGAATTTTATAGAGCAGATCATTGAGAAAGATCTGGCGGAGGGCGTATACGATACCGTGCACACCCGTTTCCCTCCGGAACCCAACGGATATCTTCACATCGGACATGCCAAGAGCATTCTGCTGAACTACGGCCTGTCCCAGAAATACAACGGCAAGTTCAATCTGCGTTTTGACGATACCAACCCCACCAAGGAGAAGGCAGAGTTCGTAGAGTCCATCAAGGCAGATGTAAAGTGGCTGGGTGCAGACTGGGAGGACAGACTCTTCTTCGCATCCAACTATTTTGACCAGATGTATGAAGCAGCCGTAAAGCTGATCAAAAAGGGCAAGGCATATGTCTCTGACTTAAGTGCGGAGCAGATCCGTGAATACAGAGGAAGCCTGACCGAGCCCGGTAAGGAAGATCCCGGCAGCACCAGAAGCGTAGAAGAGAATCTGGCACTGTTCGAGGACATGAAGGCCGGAAAATACGAGGACGGCACCAAGGTACTGCGCGCCCGCATCGATATGGCATCTCCCAACATCAACATGAGAGATCCTGTCATCTACCGTGTGGCACATATGTCTCACCAGAATACCGGAGACAAGTGGTGCATCTACCCTATGTACGATTTCGCCCATCCCATCGAGGATGCTATTGAAGGCGTGACCCATTCCATCTGTACGCTGGAGTTCGAGGATCACAGACCTTTATATGACTGGGTGGTAAGAGAGCTGGAATACCCTCATCCTCCCAAGCAGATCGAGTTCGCAAAGCTGTACCTGACCAATGTGGTGACCGGTAAGCGTTATATCAAGAAGCTGGTAGAGCAGGGTATCGTGGACGGCTGGGATGATCCCAGACTGGTATCCATCGCTGCACTCCGCAGAAGAGGATTCACACCGGAGTCCATCAAGAAGTTCGTAGAACTGTGCGGCATCTCCAAGGCACAGTCTTCTGCAGACTATGCAATGCTGGAGTACTGTATCCGTGAGGATCTGAAGGCAAAAGCTCCCCGCATGATGGCAATCTTAGATCCCGTGAAGCTTGTCATTGACAATTATCCCGAAGGACAGACAGAGATGCTGCCTGTAGTGAACAATCCGGAAAATGAGGAGCTGGGCAGCCGTGAGGTTCCTTTCGGCAAGGAATTATATATTGAAAGAGAGGACTTCATGGAAGAGCCTCCCAAGAAATATTTCCGTATGTTCCCCGGCAACGAAGTGCGCCTGATGAGCGCTTATTTCGTAAAGTGCACCGGCTGTGTCAAGGATGAGAACGGCAAGGTCGTGGAAGTACATTGTACCTATGATCCGGAGAGCCGCGGCGGCAACAGCCCGGATGGCCGTAAGGTAAAGGGAACGATCCACTGGGTAAGCGCAGCGGAATCTGTAAAAGCACAGGTGCGCCTGTATGAGAATATCATTGATGAGGAGAAGGGTGTATACAACGAGGACGGAAGTCTGAATCTGAACCCCAATTCTCTGACCACACTGACAGAGTGCCGTCTGGAGCCTGCATTTGCGAAGGCACAGGCATATGACCGCTTCCAGTTCGTAAGACAGGGATTCTTCTGTGTGGACTACAAGGACACCAAGCCCGGAGAACTGGTATTTAACCGTATCGTATCTCTGAAGAGTTCTTATGTACTGCCTAAATAAAAGCATAGTGTGTTATCACCGGTGAGGGGAATCGGAAAGTTGCAATTCGTATTGCCAGAGGGAATGGACAGTACAAAAGAAAAGGAGAGACATATGTCGGACAAATTGTTTGGGCTGGCCGGTCTGGGTCTGGATGATCTGGAGAACATGGACATCTACGGACAGGATAAAAAGGAAGAAAAGGCAGCAGCCGAAGCCCCGAAAATAGAAGAAAAGGATCTGATCTTTGACAAGACATTTACCTGTCCTGTCTGCGGAGAGGATTTTTCCGCCAAGATCATGAAGACCGGAAAGGCAAGACTTTTAGGCACAGATCAGGATCTTCGTGCAAAATACGAAGGAATCGATGCTGTAAAATACGATGTGATTCTGTGTCCGCATTGCGGTTATGCAGCACTGAACCGGTATTTCAACAGCCTGAATAAGGTTTATGTAAAGCTGATCAGGGAAAATATCAGCAGTAAAGTACAGCTGCATACCTACGATGACGATATTTACAGCTATGAAGAGGCCATCGAGCGCTATAAGCTCTGCCTGGCCAATGCTGTGGTAAAACGGGCGCATGCCAGTGAAAAGGCTTATATCTGCTTAAAAAGCGGATGGCTGATGCGCGGCTATCAGGAGTATCTGGAAGAATCCGGGGATACGGATATGGCCAGACTCCGGGAAGTGAAGACCATGGAGGAGACTTATCTGAAGAACGCTTACACCGGTTTTACGGAGGCACTGCAGACCGAAGGATTCCCCATGTGCGGTATGGATGAGATCACGGTAGAATTTCTGATCGCGGTACTGGCTGCCAGATTCCAGAAATATGATGTGGCCAGCCGTATGGTAGCCACGATCCTGACGTCCCCTTCCGCCAATGCCCGTACCAAGGACAAGGCAAGAGAACTGAAAGACCAGATTCTGGAAGAACTGAAGAACCAGAAAAAGTAGGATAACCGTATGTATGATATGACGATCCGGCTGCGTACAGACAGTGACAAATGTCTGTACCAGCAGATATATGAGCATATACGACAGGAAATCAGGGAAGGGAAGCTTCTGGCAGGAGAGAGGCTTCCCTCCACGCGTTCTCTGGCGGAATATCTGCAGGTGGCGAGAAGTACCGTGGACTATGCCTACGACCAGCTGTTAAGCGAGGGATATATCGAGGCACGGCCTTACAGGGGCTATTTTGTATGCCGGCTGGAAGGTATCTTTGCCATGGAACCGCGGGAAGAGAACGAACCGGAGCCGGACACTTCCGGAGAAGAAGCTGTCACGGAAGAGGGATGCATTGATTTTTCCCCTTATGGCATTGATATGAACGGCTTCCCCGTGGGTGTGTGGAAACGGATCACGAAGAATATTCTGAATGACAACAACAGTGACCTGTTTGCCCAGGGAGAACCCCAGGGAGATTACGACCTGCGACTGACCATCAGCCGGTATCTGCATTCCTCCCGCGGCGTGAACTGCCGGCCGGAACAGATCATCGTAGGAGCCGGAAATGATTATCTGCTGTTACTATTGGAGAAAATACTGGGCAGACACGTGGGGATTGCCATGGAGAACCCCACTTATAAGCGGGCGTACCGCATTTTTGAATCCTTTGCCTATCGTATCCATACGGTAGATATGGATGATAAGGGGATGCGGGCGGACAGGCTTTCGGGACTGCCTGTCAGAGTGGCTTATGTGATGCCTTCCCACCAGTATCCCACCGGTGCGGTCATGACCATCGGCAGGAGAGCGGAGCTGCTTCGCTGGGCGGAAAAGGAGCCGGATCGTTATCTGATCGAGGACGATTATGACAGTGAATTCCGGTATCGCGGGAAGCCGATTCCTTCCCTGCAATCCTCCGATGAAAAGGGAAAGGTGATCTACATCGGCACATTTTCCAAGGCCATTGCACCGGCCATCCGTGTCAGCTATATGGTATTGCCGGAGACACTTCTGGAAGTGTACCGCAGGGATTGCTCTTTTTATTCCTGCACGGTGTCCAGAATCGACCAGCGGATCCTGAATGAATTTATCCGGGACGGATATTTCGAGCGGCACCTGAACAAAATGCGGATGCGCTACCGCGCCAAACATGACCTGCTGCTGGCCGGGCTGGAGCCGTTTAAGAAGCAGTTTGTGATCTCCGGGGAGGATGCGGGACTGCATCTTCTGTTGACAGCGAAAGGGAATGTCACGGAGAAGGAACTGCTGGAGAGAGCAGCGGCGGAGAACGTGAAAGTCTACGGGATGTCAGAGAATATGGTGGAAGCCACAATGCGGAAAGCTACCGTGCTGTTGGGCTTTGGAAGTATTGATGAGACGGAAATGCAGGAAGGTCTCAGACACCTGCAAAAAGCATGGCTCTGAGACCTTCAAAACAGAACGGTTATTCTTCACTTACGGGAGGCTCTTCGTCCTCTGCATCTTCTTCATCGAAGAACTCTTCCACGTCTTCGACGGTCTCGCCCTCTTCGCCGGACAATCCGGAGGTCTGATCGGCGAGCGGTGTGAAATCAGATGCCTCTGCGGAAGCGGCCTTGCTTTCTTCGGAAGCAGGTGCGGATTCTGCGCCCGTCTCTTCCTTCGGAGCAGAGGTCTGCGCGGTTGTATTCAGAGGAACGTAATTGCGGGAGAACTCGGTACTCTCGTCCAGATCCTCGTGGAAATCATCATAGTCATCATCTGCATCGGAAGATTCTTTCAGCTGAGAATCTTTCTGTTGCATATAGTAGTAAGCAGCTGCGGCTGCGGTACCTACTGCTGCGGTAAACAGCAGAAATTTGCCAAATTTTTTAGCCATAGGGTTGCTCCTTCCATGTTGTAGTGTATGTAACTGATCTGAATTTCATGCATTTGCCCATACAGTTACATAATAAACCTTATTGATGAAAATGAAAAGGGATATGTTGCGATATGAATGAGAAATTTTTTGATTTAAAAAAAGAAAAACAGGACCGGATGATCAATGCAGCTTTGAAGGTCTTTGCACTGAACGGCTACCGTCATGCCAGCACAGACGACATTGTGCGGGAAGCGGCCATCAGTAAGGGATTATTATTTCACTATTTTGAGAATAAGCTGGGGGTCTATGCCTTTGTCTATGATTACAGTGTGCGGTATCTGCTGCTGGAATTGTCCACGACGGTAGACGCGAAGGAGACGGATCTGTTCACCCTGATGCAGCAGGTGGAGAACGGGAAAATGCATGCCATGTGCGGCTATCCCTATCTGCAGCCGTTCCTGAATCGGGCACAGGCAGAGAATGTCAATGAGGCACTGGTGGCGGTAGAAGAGCGAAAACAGCAACTGGAAGAGGCCTATGAGAACATTTATGCCAGAGCGGATCTGGGAAAATATACTTCTTCTGAAGATGTGGTGAAACTTCGCAAGATGATGGAACTGACCATTAAGGGATTGATGAACGAGAGAATCCTGGAAGATGCTTTTCAACCGGAGATGCTGTATGGGGAAATTCTGGAGTATCTGCAATTAAGCAGAAGGCTGGCGGAGCGCTCCACGCAGCCTTCTGAAGAGATCACAGAGGAAAAATAGCATCATAATTGCATCGTATTTATGAAGTGAATTTTGCGGTTATTTAGACATCTTATAGGCGGGATCAGCGGGATACCCGCCTTTTAATTTCTGCATACCGCGTTGGATGGCATCCTTGGAGTTCTTCCAGTCGGCATCTTTGTTGCGGTAGTCGAATTTTTCCACCAGCCAGGAGACGTCCTCGGAAATGCGTTGCATGTTAGACTCCATGACCGGCAGCAGTTGATCGTAAAAGTCCTGTTTTTCTTTATCGGAAAGCTTGCGGTCAGCGGCTTCGCAGAGATCGCCGAAGTGGGGCAGGCAGAAGCCCTTGCCGTTTATGACTTTATTGCGGAAGCTTTCATCGTTTTTCCACAGGTAGAAAAAGGTGTCCAGATATCTGGCGTAGGTATCCTTATACTGGGAACAGATATAGCAGGAATCCTCTTTTGCACGGACCCACATGCCGATGGTATTTTCATTGCCTTCGGCTTTTTTGAATTTTCCCAGAAGAGAGCTTTTGCCGGGGCGGAAGGAGGCAAATTCCTGCTGCATTTCCCGGATCATGCGCTGGTAGTGGGTCTTTAAGATCCAGGCATTGCCCAGAGTGTTGCCGTAGTCGAACATTTTCTGGAAATGATACCGGCAGAAGCCTGCCTTGTCGGTCTGCTCGCGGATATCCGCTTCCATATAAGAGGAACCGGAGCCTAACACGAAATCCAGAAGATCCTGTTCAATACTGCGGTGGATAAAGCAGAAAGGGCATTCGTCCTGTGCATTTACGGCATCGTTTAAAGGGATGGTATATAACTGTTCTTTCATGGAAAATATCCTTTCTTGGGCGCTGCCCTGTGGTGTTAAAACCATTGTAAACGATGCGGTGAAAAATTGCAAAAAGATTAAGCAGTTGTAAAATTCTGTCATTTAAAATTAAGAATTGTTTTGTTGTAATAGAATCCGTTTCAAGCTACTATGATAGTAAGACAAACAGATAAACGAAAAATAGAAAGATGTGATTTTTTTGATATTCAGCAGTATTGAATTTCTGCTGTGGTTCCTGCCGGTCTTTCTGATCGTCTACGGGATCACACCTCGCAAATACAGGAACCTGACACTGCTCGTGGGAAGCATAATTTTCTATGCCATGGGAGATGCCAGGTATCTTCCTCTTTTAATGATATCTATATTGTGCAATTATTTTCTGGGACTGCATCTGGCAAAACGCAGCCCTAAGACATTGTGGCGGAAAAAGTTTCTGCTGATTCTGACACTTGGCGCGAATCTGGCGGTACTGCTCTGGTTCAAGGACTGGGGAGGCTCTGCGGGGCTGCCGCTTGGGATCAGCTTTTACACCTTCCAGATATTGTCCTATCAGATCGACGTGTATCGGGGAGAGGTGAGCAGGGAGTATTCCTTTTTGAAGTTTGCCACTTATGTGATCATGTTCCCGAAACTGATCTCCGGACCCATCACGAGATACGGTGACATCTCGGACAGCCTGACAGAACGCTCTTTCACGGTGCGGGGGCTGGAAGACGGGATGAAGCTGTTTATTCTGGGACTGGCGGCCAAGGTGCTGTTGGCAGACCGGGTGGGAATCTTGTGGCATGAAGTGCAGGTGACCGGATTTGAAAGTATCTCGACACCGTTAGCATGGCTGGCGGCCATCGCCTATTCCATGGAGATCTATTTTGATTTCTGGGGCTATTCCCTGATGGCCATGGGACTGGGCCGGATGATGGGAATCGAACTGCCGGCCAACTTTCGCAGACCCTATATGGCCAGAAGCGTCCGGGATTTTTACCGCAGATGGCATATGACGCTGGGACAGTGGTTCTGCCGATATGTGTATATTCCGCTGGGGGGCAGCAGACAGGGAGAACTTCGCACGATTTTTAACCTCCTGGTGGTATGGATGCTGACCGCTTTCTGGCACGGCGTAAGCTGGAACTTCTTCTGTTGGGGCGGACTGCTCTGGATCTGCATCGTGCTGGAGCGACAGCTGGGGAGATTAAAGTTTGTACATAAAATGAAGGTACTGCCGCATATTTATCTGTGGCTGATCATCCCCATAAGCTGGATGTGCTTTGCTATCACGGATCTGTCACAGTTACAGGTATATCTGGATAAAATGCTGTGGCTGGTACCGGGCTTCAGCGGCGGTTACGAAGATGCCTGGAAGGCCCTCAGTACCTATGGCGGGCTGCTTTTCGTCTCCGGGCTGGCCTGCACGCCGGCCATTGAGAAGCTGTACCATAAGTGGCAGGATAAGCTGCCGGTGAAGTTGCTTCTGGCGGTGCTCTTCTGGTACTGCATCTGGAGACTTTTATTAGAGGGAAATAATCCTTTTATGTATTTTAGTTTTTAGGAAAAGGTCATTATGCAATGAATCATGCAGAAAATAAAAGTATTTGGTCGAAAATGAAGGAAAAATTGCATAAATACTCCTTTTTGGGATGCCTGTTGTTGGTGGGAATCGTATTCTTCACCTGGACGGATAACTGGCAGGTGTATACGGAACCGTTGCAGGAGACCTATGTGAAAGGAATGCAGCTGGCGGAGTGTCTGGCGGAAGGAAAATGGCCGGAACTGTCCGGGGGACAGAGCAATGCAACAGGATCTGTCTCCGGGAACGCCCCCGGGGAAAAGGTGCAGACCGGGGGTACCGTGAGTGACGGGAACCCTGCAGATCAGACTACGGGTACGGGGCAGAGCCCTGCTACGGGAGAAGGGGTCGGAACGTCTGAGACCGCCGGAGCGGAGACACAGGATCCTGCTGCAACGGATTCCGCAGAAGAGACACCGCAGGAAGTGGTCTACCACACGGTGGATGACAGCTATTTTGACGATGCGGTATTTATCGGGGATTCCCGGACGGTAGGTATGTATGAGTACGGCGGACTGGAGGAGACATCCACGTTTTATGCCTCCACCGGACTGACAGTCTACAAGATGTTCGACAGTGCCATCGTATCGGTGCCGGGGCAGAAGAAAAAGATCACGGTGGAGGAAGCCTTGTCTGAGAAGCAGTTTGCCAAGATCTATCTGATGATCGGTATCAATGAGATGGGAACGGGTACGGTGGAATCTTTTATGAAAGCCTACGGGGAAGCAGTACAGCATTTACAGGAACTGCAGCCGGATGCAGTGATCTATCTGCAGGCCATCATGAAGGTGACAACGGAACGTTCGGAACAGGGGGACTATATTACCAACGAAGGAATTGAAGCCAGAAATGCAGAAATTGCAAAACTGGCGGACGATCAGAAGATATTTTTCCTGGATGTGAATCCGCTGATCTGTGATGAGACCGGAGGAATGGTGGCTTCCTATACCTACGATGGCGTGCATCTGAAGGCGCAATATATTCCCATCTGGCTGGATTTCCTGAAGGAGCATGCAGTGGAGTGATTTTCCTCTTGACTGTAGAACAATGAAAAGCTATCATGTAACTAATAAAGTCACATAGGTGTGGGCAGATAGAGGACTATCTGCCCGAATTTATGCGATGAAAAATAGTTACATGTTCACATGTCTATGACACAGGAGGAAAAAAATGAGCGAGAAGACTACACTCGGCGAAAACGGCATTTACGATGCCAGATCCTTGGGCGTGCCCAAGATGCTTCTGCTGGGACTTCAGCACATGTTCGCAATGTTCGGTGCCACCATTCTGGTACCCATGCTTACAGGTCTGGATGTTTCCACAACACTGTTATTTGCAGGTCTGGGAACTTTACTGTTCCATCTGCTGACCAAGAGAAAGGTACCCGCATTCCTGGGTTCTTCCTTTGCATTCTTAGGCGGTTATGCCGCGATTGCCCCCATGGCGGACGGAGCGGACAATTCCGCACTGCTTCCTTATGCCTGCTTCGGCGTGGCCTGCGCAGGTCTGCTGTATCTGGTATTATCCCTGTTAATTAAGATCTTCGGTACCGGCAAGGTAATGCGTTTCTTCCCGCCCATCGTAACCGGCCCCATCATCATTGCCATCGGTCTGACCCTGTCCCAGTCCGCTATCGACAACTGTTCCGCAGACTGGCTGATCGCAGTGGTTGCTATCGCACTGGTAGTGATCTGCAATATCTGGGGTAAGGGAATGGTGAAGATCGTTCCTATTATCATCGGTGTTATCGGTTCTTATGTGCTGGCAGCTATCCTTGGCCGTGTGGATTTCACTCCGGTAGCGGAAGCTGCATGGGTAGGTCTTCCCATTCACTGGAATGAGACCGCTTTCTGGGCACTGTCCGACGGCAACACTTCCCTGCTGATCACTTCCGTGATCACCATTATGCCTATTGCACTGGCTACCATGGTAGAGCATATCGGAGATATCTCCGCTATTTCTTCTACTGTTGGTGTGAACTACATCAAGGATCCCGGACTGCATCGTACTCTGTTAGGTGATGGTCTGGCTACCATTATCGCATCCCTGTTCGGTGCTCCCGCGAATACTACTTACGGTGAGAACACCGGTGTGCTGTCTCTGACCAAGGTATTCGATCCCGGAGTCATCCGTATCGCAGCAGGTTTCGCTGTACTGTTCTCCTTCTCCCCGAAGGTGGCAGCACTGATCGGTTGTATGCCTACCGCTACCTGTGGTGGTGTATCCCTGGTACTGTATGGTATGATCTCCGCAGTCGGTGTTCGTAACATCGTTGAGACTCAGGTAGACTTCACCAAGAGCCGTAACGTTATCATTGCTGCTCTGATCCTGGTACTGTCCATCGGTATCAACTACAGTGCAGCAGGTGCTATCGCATTCCAAATCGGCGAGATCACCATCAGCCTGTCCGGATTGGCAGTCGGCGCTCTGACCGGTATTATCCTGAACGCGATCCTGCCCGGCAAGGACTACAAGTTCGATGAGGACAAGCCCGACGATACCGGCGTATGCTTCGCAGTCAAGGGTGAAGAGAACTAAGGTATTTTTTGCTGACAACAGCATAAATTGAACAAAGAAGTAAGAGGGAGCATTCATGGCAGGAACGCAGAGCTGTGGATGCTCTCTTTTTCAAAGGGGGATCAGGAAAACATGAAGATCATAGACATGCATTGTGACACCATATCCGAACTGGCGGACCGGGGCGGGGAGTTATGGGAAAATGACGGACAGCTGGATCTTAAGCGGTTGCGGGAGAGTGGATATCTGTTGCAGAATTTTGCACTGTTCGTGGATATTGGGAAGTGCGCGCCGTGGGCAGAGCCGGGAAAACAGCCGGCAAATGGCCGGACCCGGAGCGGCGGAGATACCGGAGAGCCGGGAGCACCGGTATCGTGGGAGCGGGTATGGGCGTTATATGAGGTCTACCGGCAGGAACTGGAGAAAAACAAGGACCGGATCGCCCCGGTGCTGTGCTATGAAGATATTCTGAAAAATGAGGCCTGCGGGAAGCTGTCAGCACTTTTGACAGTGGAAGAAGGGGCGGTCTGCGGAGGCAGTCTGGAGCGGTTGCGGGATCTGTATGATATGGGTGTGCGGATGCTGACATTGACCTGGAATTATCAAAATGAACTGGGGTGGCCGGCCACATGCCGGAGCCTGGGGCAGAGCAGGGGCGATTACGGTCTGACAGGGAAAACGGTTCCGGAGAAGCTACAGGGGATCGGGGAATTCGGCAGCAAGGATGAACTGATAGGTCCGGCGGAGACGGCGCGTGGTCTGACAGAAACAGGCCGCGATTTTGTCATGGAAATGGAGTGCCTGGGCATGATCCCGGATGTCTCCCATCTGTCGGATGCTGGCTTTGATGCCGTGTGGGAATGCACGAAGAAGCCCTTCGTGGCAAGCCATTCCAATGCAAGGGCAGTCTGCCCGTCCCTCCGGAATCTGACGGATGACCGGATCCGCAGGCTGGCGGAGCGGGGCGGCTGTATGGGACTGAACTATTATGACAAGTTTCTGGTGGATGGTGGAAGTGAGGATCCAGAGGTGTTGTGGGAAGCTCTGATACGACAGGTAAAACATATCACTGCAGTCGGTGGCATGGAGGTGTTGGGACTTGGCAGCGACTTTGACGGCATCCCCATGAATCCGGCTATTCCCGGCGCCGAAGCAATGCCGGTATTGTGGGACAGATTAAAAACAGCCGGCTTTATGGAAAGCCAGCTGGATGGGATCTTCTGGAAAAATGTGATGCGGGTGTATCGGGAGACTTTGTGATAACTACAGGGTTTTCGATGATTTATATTAGTATTATATTTTTCTGTAAAGTGTTATTTTCGTCCAGTTTTCAGGAAAACCCATATATGAGAGTAACTGGAGTTTGGTCAGATGAGGACAGTCTTTTAATACGGAATAAATAAGCCTGGTCAGTGCAAGTTTTAGCTGTCTGAATTCCTCAGGATCCAATAGGTATTTCAGAGCGATAAGCACGCCGAATAGATCGTGTTTTCCGCAGATATATTGCCCGTTATGTTTTGGTATATTTAATTTTGCATGTAAGACAGTGTCTGGAATAGATTCATTAACAGCAAAAGAAAATAAACGTTCACCATGTGCACATACGTTGCGACAGCTTGTTAATACACGCATGAACTGATGCAGCTGACGCTCTGAAACTCCATGAAAATCGCGACTGATTTTACATTGCACATCATTAGGAATATACTGGTATAATTTTGATACCTGTCCAAAGGTAATAGCATTTGTGGCTACCCAAAGAGGAACATTATTATATCTGGTGGCATGATGAGTAATGTAGCTGTAATGGCTTGGAAGTGAAATGGAGTCTTGCAGGGATTTTATGAGACGTTGTACATCTTTTGTGTTACGCCTGGTTACGGTGTAGTTATGAATGTTAAGATATTCTGTTTGGCTTTCACCGTACTTTTCGCAGAAGTAGTAGGATATCATGGATTTTAAATGTTTTTCAACATGAATGATATATTTGAAAAATAAATTTCGTAGCTGCTCGTCGAAGTAATAAAAAGAAACAATCTCTTCAAAGCTGACTCCATAAATGTACTTTTGGGTAGATGGAGTTTTGAAAGGGGTTTTATATCCACTGATTAATGAATAGTAGCTTATTTTCTTCAAGAGAGCTGTGGCAGATTTTGTATCGGGGATTAGAAGAGATTTCTCATTTTTTAATTTCTCGATTTGCTGTTCATAGGTCAAAAATTTTTTTGAATTCACAAAGACCTCCTATTGTATATTGTAAAACAAAAAGTATGAAAAAAGGAGCCCACGCATGGACTCCTCCGGCCGTGCGCCTCACAAGCAACACAGCGCAACCACTATGTCTACGATACCATTGATGGCAACGCTTGTCAAATGGTATTTTTACAATAGCGGTGTTTATAGTTTATGTAAGTGAGGATGCGTATATTCTTATATTTTTGCTATCTGCGCGATCACCTGCTCCAGTACTTCAAAATAATTCTCGAAGGTCTTGCGGCAGCAACCGGGATCGTCGATCACGATGCCTTCGGCCCGCAGTCCGGTCAGAGCAAAGCCCATGGCCATACGGTGGTCATCGTAGGTCGCTACGGTGCAGGGCTGCGGCATACCGGGATAGATGGTGATGCTGTCCTGTGTCTCTTCGCAGCGGATACCCATTCGGGTCAGCTCCGTGCAGATGGCATGGATACGGTCACTTTCCTGGAAACGGATGTGACCGATGCCCCTGATACAGGTGGGGCTGTCGGCAAAGGGCGCGATAGCTGCCAGAGTGATGGCCTGATCGGAGCAGGAAGACATATCCACGGTGATGCCGTGGAAAGCGGGAACCTGTGCCCCGGCATCCGTCCGGCCTGCGGGAGGCAGCAGGAGTACTCCATTTTCCGTCTCCTGTGCGGTACAGCCCATTTTCTCTAAAATATGTAAGAATTCCACATCTCCCTGCAGACTTTCAAAATGCACATGCTCCACACATACCGGAATCCCAAGTAAGGGAGCCATCGCATAAAAATAGCAGGCAGCGGAGACATCCGGTTCAATCTGATAATCCAGTGCATTATACTGCTGACCGGTGCAGATGCGGAAACAATCAGCGGCGGGACGTTCCACGCGGACTCCGAACTGCTTCATCATTTCCCGCGTCATTTCGATATAAGCCATGCCGTGGGTGCCTTCCACCCGGATCGTGAAATCTTCTGTGGACAAAGTGGAAGCAATCAGCAGGGCGCTGAGAAACTGGCTGCTGTGTCCGATGTCAATGGAGATGTGATCCTGTCCGAAGCCGTGGGCCGCCAGAGTAAAGGGAAAATGACCGTCTTCCCCCTCACATGTGATCTCACAGCCAAGCTCCTTCAGAGAGGACAAAAGCGGAGCCATGGGACGTTTACGCATCTGCTCGGAGGCATCCATATGGAAGATTCCCTCAGAGACTCCCAGCGTAGCCGTCAGAAACCGGGCTGCGGTTCCGGCACTGCCTACATTCAGGGAAGCTTCGGAACAGGGAATTTTTCCCCCCAGACCTTTCACGGTGACCACGCAGGTAGCTTCATCCACCGTTGTTTCGAATCCCAGATCCTGTACACACTGCAGAAAATGTCTGGAATCATCGGAGAACAGCACTCCGTGCAATGTCGATTCGCCATCCGCCAGCATGGCCAGCAGGAGACTGCGGTTCGTGATACTTTTCGAACCCGGCACCCGGACCGTCAGCGGTTTTGGTGTTTTTTTAATTTCATTATATATAGTAGGAACACGATAAATGTTATCTGTCATGGACTTGTCTATCCTTCCTGATTCATTATGTAAATCATATCATTTTCTCCCATCTAACACAATTCCAAAAATGTAATTATTCAGACACCCATTCGCAGAATCGCTAAAAACAGCGATTCACGCTCATGTGTGTATCTCGCCAAATAAAATTTTAAAATCATCCTTAGAAAAGCAAGCTTTTCACGTCTGATTTCTAAAATTTTACCTGGCTCTGAATAATTACAAAAAATGTAAAAATAATTATTGACATTCCTAGTGGAATAGTATAGTATAAATCCATAACATCCCTATCAGATAAGTAGGAAATAGAAAACGAACATAATTTTCAAGTATAAGGAGGATTTCATTATGAGTAAGATTTATGCATCTGCAACCCAACTGATCGGACATACACCCCTTTTAAAAGTAAACAATTACCTGAAGGACCAGAACATCGAAGGTGTAGAACTTCTGGCAAAGCTGGAGTACTTCAATCCTGCAGGAAGCGTTAAGGACAGAATCGCACTGGCAATGATCGAGGACGCTGAGAAGAAAGGCATCTTAAAGGAAGGTTCCACCATCATCGAGCCCACCTCCGGCAACACCGGTATCGGCCTGGCAAGTGTAGCTGCAGCCAAGGGCTACAGAACCATTTTAACTCTTCCCGAGACCATGAGCGTGGAGCGTCGTAACCTCCTGAAAGCTTACGGTGCAGAACTGGTACTGACCGAAGGTGCCAAGGGTATGAAGGGTGCCATTGCCAAGGCAGAGGAACTGGAGAAGACCATTCCGAACGCAGTGATCCTCGGACAGTTTGACAATCCCGCCAACCCCGCTGCACATGCAGCTACCACCGGTCCCGAGATCTGGGAGGACACTGACGGCAAGGTAGACATCTTCGTAGCAGGCGTAGGCACCGGCGGAACCGTGACCGGTATCGGCACATACTTAAAGTCCAAGAACCCCAATGTGAAGATTGTAGCAGTAGAGCCTGCAGATTCTCCCGTGCTTTCCGGCGGACAGCCCGGACCTCATAAGCTGCAGGGTATCGGTGCAGGATTCGTTCCTTCCGTTCTGAACACCGGCATTTACGATGAAGTCTTTACCGTTACCACAGATCAGGCATTTACCACCGGCCGTCTGATCGCACATAAGGAAGGTATCCTGGTAGGAATTACCTCCGGTGCGGCTCTGTATGCAGCGGCACAGATCGCAAAACGCCCTGAAAATGCAGGAAAGACCATCGTGGCACTGCTTCCCGATTCCGGTGACAGATACCTGTCCACCCCGATGTTTGCAGAGGCATAAGGGGATTCGTAAGAACTTTACAGACTTGCATTCTTGTGTTAGAATGTATGGCATGGTACTAGGAATTCAAGGAATTCGCGCTTTTTCCCCCTTAAAAGCACGAACCTGGAATGGAGGAACTTATGGAACCGATCATTCAGATCAAGAATGTAACAAAAACTTTTATCGGCAAAGATAATCAGGTCGAGGCCCTGAAAGGCATCAGCCTGGATATCAATAAGGGAGATATCTACGGCATCATCGGTATGAGTGGTGCCGGAAAGTCTACCCTGGTGCGTTGCCTGAACTACCTGGAGAAACCCACCACCGGAACCGTAGTGGTAGAGGATCAGGATCTTTCGACCCTGACAGAGGCGGAACTCCGCAAGGTCCGGACGGGCATCGCCATGATCTTTCAGCATTTTAACCTGCTCATGCAGCGCAGTGTTCTCGACAATGTGTGCTTCCCCATGGAGATCGTGGGCGTGAAAAAGCAGGCAGCCAGAAAGCGTGCCATGGAACTGCTTGAGATCGTAGGACTGAAGGAAAAGGCAGACGCTTATCCCTCTCAGCTCTCCGGCGGACAGAAGCAGCGTGTGGCTATTGCAAGAGCATTGGCCAACACTCCGAAGATCCTGCTGTGTGACGAGGCCACCAGTGCCCTGGATCCCACGACGACCAAGGAGATCCTGAAGCTGTTACAGGACATCAACAAACAGTACGGCATTACCATCGTGATCATTACCCACGAGATGGCAGTGGTACAGGAGATCTGCTCCCATGTAGCCATTATCGATGCCGGACAGCTGGCAGAGCACGGCACGGTGGAGGAAGTTTTCTCAAAACCGAAGTCTGCAGCAGCCAGAAAGCTGGTGTTTATGGTGGATCCCAAGGCAAAGGAAATGTCCGGCAAACGCTGCATCCGCATTGTGTTTACCGAGAATTCTTCTTTCGAGCCGGTGATCGCCAACATGGTATTGGAGTGCAAGGCTCCCGTCAACATCCTGTTAGCGGATACCAAGGATATCGGCGGTATCGCCCATGGACAGATGATCCTGCAGCTGCCGGAGGACGAACTGGCAGCGAACAAGATGATCCATTATTTACAGGAGAGAAAACTGGAAGTGGAGGAGCTGAAAGACTATGTGGGATAATGCAACAATTATGATGCTGGTGGAAGGCACCTTTATTACTTTATACATGACCCTTCTTTCCACATTTATGGGTTATGTACTGGGACTTCCCATGGGAATTGCCCTGGTGATCACTGCACCGAAGGGATTACGTCCCAACAAGATTATTTACAAGATCCTGGATGTGATCGTCAACATTGTACGAAGTATTCCGTTCCTGATCCTGTTGATCCTGGTGATTCCTCTGACCCGTATTATTGTGGGACAGAGTTATGGACCGACAGCTACCATTGTTCCCCTGACACTGGCAGCAGCACCTTTCATTGCCAGAATGGTGGAATCTTCCCTGTTGGAGGTAGATCCCGGTGTTATTGAGGCAGCACAGAGTATGGGAGCCAATATCTGGACCATCATCTGGAAAGTAATGCTGGCAGAGTCCAGAACCTCACTGCTTGTCAACGGAACCATTGCATTGGGAACCATTCTGGGTTATTCCGCTATGGCAGGTGCCGTAGGTGGTGGCGGACTTGGTGATATTGCCATTCGTTACGGTTATTACCGTTATCAGACCGATATTATGCTGGTGACCGTTGTGTTGCTGGTATTGCTGGTACAGTTACTGCAGTACATTGGAATGACGATTTCCAAGAAGCTGGACAAGAGAACAAGATAAGAATCTTGGGAAAAAGGTTGAGACAGATGCAGGGCATCTGATTCAATAGAGTTAATCTTATTAACGAAAGATTTAGGAGGAGAAATGTTATGAAAAAGAAAGTTATCGCATTGATCGCAGTTGCAGCATTGTCCGTGAGCGCACTGACCGGCTGCGGCAGCAAGGGAACCGATGACAAGACCATTAAGGTAGCTGCAACCGCAGTACCTCATGCTGAGATCCTGGAGCAGGCAAAGCCTCTGTTAGCAGAGCAGGGTTATACTCTGGAGGTTCAGGTATTCGACGATTATGTACAGCCCAATGAAGTAGTAGAGTCTGGTGAATTTGATGCCAACTACTTCCAGCACATTCCTTATCTGGAGAGCTTCAATGAGGAGAAAGGTACTCATCTGGTAAATGCCGGCGGTATCCATTACGAGCCCTTCGGCCTGTATCCCGGAACCGAGACCAGCTTAGACAACATTGACAATGCAACCATCGCAGTACCTAACGACACCACCAACGAGGCACGTGCTCTGTTACTGTTACAGGATAACGGTTACATCACCCTGAAGGATGGTGTAGGTCTGACCGCTACTACCAAGGATATCGTTGAGAACCCTCACAATATTACCTTTGTAGAGCTGGAGGCAGCACAGGTTCCCAGAACCCTTCCTGAGGTATCTTTCGGTGTCCTGAACGGTAACTACGCTATGGAAGCAGGCTTAACTGTTGCAGATGATGCTCTGCTGTATGAGAGCGCTGATTCCGAAGCAGCAGCTACTTACGTAAACGTAATCGCTGTTAAGGAAGGCAACGAGAACCTGCCTAAGATCAAGGCTCTGGCAGATACTCTGAAGTCTGATGATATCAAGC
>JBNMJR010000002.1:0-38781 GCA_050873925.1 Acetatifactor sp. | reverse complement strand
GCCCGCATGATACGCAGCGCATCTTCTCCGAAACGTTCTTCCGGATTGCCGACACAGCGGATCAGCTTCGCCTCGATGTCTTTCAATCCGCCGAAAATGTCGATCAGGCCTTCCGTTTCATTATAGGCCATGGCATTGATGGTAAAATCCCGGCGTTTCAGGTCTTCTTCCAGGTTCGGAGTAAACGTCACCTCTTTGGGATGTCTGCTGTCTTCATATTTTCCGTCCACACGATAGGTGGTAACTTCGAAGCCCTCCCTGTCCAGCATGACGGTTACGGTGCCGTGCTGAATTCCGGTGTCGATGGTGCGGCGAAACAGCTGCTTTACCTGCTCCGGTCTTGCCGAAGTGGTAATATCCCAGTCCTCCGGGGTCCTCCCCAGAATGGAATCCCTCACACAACCGCCTACCACATAAGCTTCAAATCCGGCATTCCGGATGGTATCTATGATATATTTTGCTTTTTCGGGTATCTGGATCATTCTTTTCCTTCCACTCTTACATCTTCTACTCTGCTTCGGGGTTCATGATGAACTTATCGATGACTTCCACCAGTCCGTCTTCATCATTGGTGCCGGTGATATAGTCCGCCGCATCCTTGACCGCAGGCTGGGCGTTGCCCATAGCTACGCCGGTTCCCGCATATTCGATCATGGAAATGTCATTGTAGCCATCGCCGCAGCAGATTGCATTCTCTCTGGTCAGTCCCATACCCGCCAGCATGTGATCCAGGGAAGTTGCCTTGTTCACATCCTTGGGCATGATCTCGATAAAATAGGGCTCGGAACGATAGATGATCGCCACATCGCTGTATTTTTCCTGCAACTGTTTCTCCAGAGCGGGCGCGATCTCTTCCGGTGCCGTCATCAGACACTTGTTAATGTCGAAGTTCACGTAATTTACGAAATCCGGTACGACCTTAATAGGAATCTTATTGATCCTTGCTTCCAGCTCCACATACTTGTCCGGTTCAAAAGCGGAGATCACACCTTCTCCCTGATAAGTGATCAAGCCACAGCCGTTGGCTTTGGCGAATTCATACAATCCGGGGACAATAGACAGAGGGAGTGTCCTCTGGTACACTACTTCGCCGGTCTTACAATCCACAATACGTGCTCCGTTAAAAGACAGGAGATAGCCACCGTATTTTTTCAATTCCAGTTCTTCCTCACAGCCTCTCATGCCGGGAGTCGGACGGCCGGAAGCCAGAATAACCTTGTGTCCGTGCTGCAAAATATTCCAGATTCCCCTCTTGGTGACTTCCGTGATCTCTTTTTTTGAATTGGTCAATGTTCCGTCAATATCTAATACCAGAACCTTTTCCTGCATCTCTTCTCTCCTATAATCTAACAGTACCTGTCTCTTCTGCTTGCGCAGTGAAACAGGTACTTGTCTGTTGTCTATGTTCTGTTCCTGAGCAAGCTTTACTGTGCCTGTGTTGCAGTCTCTTCGGTAGCAGCGGTCTGCTCCTCGGTGATCTCCTGGGTCTCTGCGGCCTGGGTTTCAACGGTTGCGGATTCCTCTGCCTGCACCTTCAGGTAATTCAGCTTACCCTTGGGATCCTCTACAGTAATGTCTGCGGTGATGTCTTCCACATACTGGGACATTGCCTGGGATACCAGAGTATTCTTGATATTGATCTTCCACTCGGGCTGGTCCTGTCCGATGTAGTAAAGTACATAGGTGCTGTCACTTACCGTAATCGCTACGGTATCTCCCGCCTGGCGGCTGCTGTCGAAGATCCAGTTGCTCAGTTCTTCGCTCATGCCGCTCTTGGTTACCTGTTCAAACAAGCCGCCGTTCTCTGCTGCGGAAGTATCCTGTGTATACTTCTTGCACAGCTCTGCAAAGCTGTCCTCGGTAGCTGCACCGCTCTTCCACTCATCCAGGATTTCTTCGCCGGTCTTATCCTCGCCCGGGATGATGACACGTACATTTGCGGAAGGAGTCTCATCCAGATATCTCTGCTCAAATGCTACCACATAGTAGCAATGGCTGTTGTCGTTGGTAATAACAGTGGTGTCTCCCGCCTTTCTGGCATCATCAAACAGCCAGTCGGAGATCAGGTAGTTCACAGAAGACTTCTGCTCATTCTCGTGAGCATCGCCGGCAGTTGCCACGGTCTTCTCCGCATCGTCTGCCAGAACCCTGGCATCTTCCATGGCCTTGGCGATCTCAGCATCGGAAGGCTGATATGCGGTATCCTGTGTGGAATCGGTGGCTGCGGTTCCGTCGGTCGTTGTATCGGTAGCTGCAGTCTCTTCTACGGGATCTGCCAGTTCGGTAGGCTCTGTAGGAAGTTCTGCATTGATAGTGGTCAGACGATAGTCTACGGAATCGTAGGTTGCCTTATTTTCCTCATAATAGTTCTGGATCTCATCATCGCTGGGAGCATTGTCCTCCTGCAGCTTCTCATAATAAGCATTCATGACCATGTCGTTCTTCACATACTGTTCGATACGGCTCATGGTTGCATATACACCGTAGATGGAGCGTACATATTCCTTCTCGGATACCCCTGCGGATGCTGCGGAGGTCTTGATGGTCTCCTTGAAGGTGTTGTACTCATCGGTAGTATCGTAAGTAAATCCCTCAGCCTCGGCTGCTGCTTTCATAGCTTTGGACTGCTTCAGATTCTCAACAGCCATCTGCTCGAAGTAGTCCTGCCAGCTCAGGGTATCGGAATACATCTGTGTGGACAGGTCTCTGGAAGTATCCAGTCCAAAGTATGCCAGATAGCTGCCGTACTGGGTGATATAATTGTTCTTGGTCAGGTTGTACTCGTAGTCGAACTCTACCTTGTTGACAGCTTCTCCATTGACCACTACATAGGTCTCATGAGTTGCCAGATAGGTGCGGATCGGAAAAGATGCCACCAGACATACCAGAGCCACAAGTACTACAATACCGATAGCTGTGCTGATGCGTTCCTCTTTTTTCTCCTTTTCCTTCTCTTCTTTACGTTTCTGTACCTTCCGGTCATACTTGGTCATGACCTTCTGTTCTGTTTGTTCCTTATTTTCTGTAACTTTTTCATTCTTAGACATCGCTTACATGTCTCCTTCCTAGCGTCTTAAGTCCCAATGACTCCTTATTTTACCGTATTTCTGCGGAAAAAGAAAGCTATTTCACATATTTTTCAAGTTTTTCCACGATATTTTTGACGCACCCCGGCTCAAAAGGACTGTCCAGTCCCACCTCTTTGATCATATTGGTGTAAAAATCACTGGCGGACAGTCTGCACAGCTTCAGGTAGCTCCTCCATGCTTCCCCAAAGTCAGCGTCCATCTTCACCTTATACTGCAATGCACAGGTCTGGGCCAGACAATAGTCAATATAATACAGCGGGTAATCGTAAATGTGCAGCTGCTTCTGCCAGAAACCGCCCTGCCCGAAGAAAGCATCTCCTTCGTAGTCCAGATGGGGCTTGTACTCCCGCTCCAGACGGCTCCATGCCTGCTTTCTCTCTGCCGGGGTCAGCTCCGGATGCTCATAAACGATATGCTGGAATTCATCCACCATACAGCCGTAAGGGATAAATGCCGCCGCATCTTCCAGATGCATCTCCACATAATCCTGTGCCCGGTCACCGAAGAACAGGTTCATCCATTTTTCTGTGAAAAATTCCATGGACATAGAGTGGATCTCCGCGGTCTCCATGCCAATATCCGCATGTTCTCTGATGGGGTCCGTGCCGGACAAATATCCCTGAAAAGCATGACCGCACTCGTGAGTAATAACATCCACATCACCACTGGTCCCGTTGAAGTTGGCGAAGATAAACGGTGCATGGTACAGAGGCAGATAAGTCATGTAACCGCCTGCCTTCTTGGTCTTGCGGCCCAATACATCAAACAGCTGGTTCTCCATCATAAAATCGAAGAATTCCGCGGTCTCCGGGGACAGTTCGCGATACATCTTCTGTCCTGCTGCTATGATCTCTTCCGGAGTACCGGTGGGCGCCGGATTGCCGTTCTTAAAGTATACCTGTTCGTCGATATAGCTGAGTTTTTCCAGACCCAGGCGCTGTCTTCTGCGATCGTGCAGTTTTTCTGCAAAGGGAACAAAGTATTCCTTGATCTGTTTCCGAAAAGCCTCTACATCTTCCTTGCCGTAGCAGTTACGGTTCATGCGATAATAGCCCAGTTCCAGATAATTTTCATATCCCATGGCTCTGGCCTGCGCGGTACGGTTTTTCACCAGTTTGTCGTAGATAGTGTCCAGCTGCTCCTCATTTTTCAGGAAAAATGCGCTCATCTTCTCCCAGGCCTGTCTGCGGACGTCGCGGTCGGAGCTTACCAGATAGGGACGTAACAGGGACAGGTTCAGTTCCTTGCCGTCAAAGTCGATCTTCGCACCGGCGATGAGTTTGTCATACTCCATGGTCAGGGAATTCTCTTCCTGCATCAGCGGGATCAGTGCCTCGCTCATGGACTTCTGTGCCAGTTCCATGTTCTTGAAAGCTACGGGGCCGATCTTCTCTTCCAGATAAGTTCTGTAGGGAGAAGCAAATAACTTCTTCTGATAAGCCAGCACCAGATTGCTGAACACCGGGCCCTGCTCATCGTAGTATTTGTGCTCCTCCTCATAAAATTTATCGGAGGTATCGATATCAAAGCGGATGTTTGCGATAGTCATCAGCGTCATGACACGATCCGTCAGTGCATAATATTTTTTATGCACCTCGAACTGTTCCTCTCCGCTCTTCGCCGCATCCAGCTCCCGGATCAGCTCCTCCATCTCTTCCTGCACTTTGGTAAAATCTATTCTTTCGTAAGGCATATCCTGAAATTTCATAATCACTAAATCTTCCTTTCCGTGTCTTTATGGACCTTTACTGCTTATCTTACCCCAAAATGACGGGAAAGTAAAACTATTGAAGTTATTTGCGACATTTTCTCTGCTTGTCAATGGAAGAACCATGTGGTATGGTGGTATTGGAAGTAATTTTCTTCTTTCAAAAATTCTTATAGACCCGTCAGTGGTCAAAATTTTCCCTTATTATTGTTTAATTCATATGGAAAATATTCGTTTTTTTATATTGCCATTTTTCGATTTTATATTTATTTTGCGATGGAAAGGAGATTTATGAAGTTAAAACAAAATAGTATGACCGGCAACTATTTCTCGGAGGAGTATTTGATGAATACTGTGTCGAGATTCTGGAAAAATTTTGTTGCTGAAGAATTTTCTTATGGGAATGCGGTAGCTGCTGTGCCGGGAAATTCGGCCCTGACAATACCGGCTTCCGGGAAGCGGAATTATAAGGATCTGGTGTTCCGGAAAATATTTCATGACAAGGTGAAATTGCTCTCTTTGTACAATGCATTGAATCATTCGCATTATGAGGATCCGGAGCTATTGCATATTGTGACTTTGGACAATGCGGTTTACCTGAGTTTACAGAATGACCTGTCATTCGTGGTGGATTTTGATCTATGGTTCTTTGAGCACCAGTCCACCCTGAACCCCAATATGCCGTATCGCTTTTTGCTGTATCTGGCAAGTGAATATTCGAAGCTGAACACAGATGATCTGCTTTATTCCAACAAGTTACAGATGCTGGATACTCCGCATTTTGTAGTGTTTTATAACGGGACGGATCCTCTCCCGGAATACAGCACCCTGAAGCTGTCCAGTGCCTACCGGAATAAAGAAGAGGCTCCTCAGCTTGAGTTGCAGGTACAGGTAATCAATATCAACCTCGGGTTCAACTCCGAGTTGATGGATGCCTGCCAGATCTTAAAGGAGTACGCCCAGTTTGTCGCAGAAGTCCGCGAGCAGGCGAAAGCGTATCCGAATCGGCAAGCTATTGTTCAGGCCGTGGACGTGTGTATCAGGAAGGATATTTTGAAAGAGTTTTTGCTTGAGAATAAGAAGGAGGTTATTGATATGGTGTTTTTTGAGTATGATGCTGAGGCGGAAAAGAGGGTTATTTATAAGGATGGCGTAGAGGACGGCAGTGCCAAATCAATTGTTCAATTATGTAAGGATTTTAACCTGCCAAAAGAGGATACCATCCACAAGTTAGAGACTATGCTCTCAATCCCTGCACAATCTGCCATTGATTATTATGAAAAATTTTCAAATGAATTGGAAAATAAATTCTCAACAGTACAAAAAATTATGTAAAGGGAGCACATTGGTATGAACTTTTTTGAGTATGATGCTGAGGCGGAAAAGAGGGTTATTTATAAGGACGGAAAAGAAGAGGGAAAAGCAGAGGAAATTGTTCGTTTATGTAAAAAATTTCATGTATCAAAAGAAGATACGATCCAGGAATTAGAAATCGAGCTTTCTATTTCTACACAGGCAGCCATGGATTACTATGACAATTTTTCAAAGGAATTGGGATTGAAACCTTCGGATGATCAACGGGCCTTATAGAAATGAAAAGGGCAGCCCGTCATGGACTGCCCTTTGATTCTTACATAGTTCTTACAGATATGGTTATTACCTCTTTGCGAACAACCTGTTCTCAGTTTAGGATTACTGTAACAGAGACAGTACGCCCTGGTTGGACTGGTTAGCCTGAGCCAACATAGCCTGACCTGCCTGAGACAGAATGTTATTGTTGGAGTACTTAACCATCTCAGTAGCCATATCGGTATCACGGATAGCGGACTCTGCGCTGGTAGTATTCTCAACTACGTTGTCGAGGTTGTTGATGGTGTGCTCCAGACGGTTCTGAACGGCACCAAGTGCGGAACGCTGAGTGGAAACTCTCTGAATAGCATTTGCAATAGTATCAATTGCTTTATCAGCATTGGTACTATCCTTACCATCTACTCTTAATTCACCATTGGCATCCAGCAAACCAATGCCCTTTGCACTCATGGACTGAATTTCCAAGCTGATTTTATTGTTAGATGTAGAGTCAGCACCAACATGCAGATCCAACTTCAATGCATCAGGAACATAGTTTGCATCATATGCTTCGATCGATGCCACGTTATCAGCATCAACTTTGATTGTTGCCTTCACATCGGAACCAAATTTTACCGATCCTAAGTTAGCCGCTGTAACTGCAGTTGCGTCATAAGTTACTCCAGAATCAGCAAGTTTATCATTTGCTTCCAACGTTTTGGTAAGAGTAAATTTCTTACCGTCATCTGCATCTGTTACGCTTACATTAAATCCAGCGCTCTTCAGCTGATCTGTTGTTAAAGAACCTCCGCCTGTTATAGCCCAGGTTTTAGTATCCTTTGAATAAGTCAGATCAATAGTGCCTGTTGCTGCATTATCCAAAGCCGTAGCTACTGCAGAATTCTTAAGTGCATTGGAGTCTGCAATTGTAGGCGCTGTAGCAAGACCACCATTAGTTATTTTTGCGCTTACAGTACCAAGTGTAACGTCACCAGCATTAACCTTCATGCCTTCTGTCAAGGTTGCATTCTGTCCTACAACAGCCACCTGTTTATTGTTAGCTCCAACTGTACCTTCAGCATTACCCTTTAACAAATATGTTTCGTTAAATTTGGTTGTCACAGATACACGGTCAATCTCTGTTACTAACTGATCGATTTCATTCTGAATGTAGCTTCTGTCTGTTTCGGAATTAGTTCCATTGGCAGACTTAACAGCCAGTTCATTCATTCTCTGTAACATATCCTGAACTTCGTTCAGCGCGCCTTCAGCCGTCTGTACAGTAGAGATACCATCCTGTGCGTTGGAAGAAGCCTGTGTCAGACCTCTGATCTGCTTTCTCATCTTCTCACTGATGGACAGGCCTGCTGCGTCATCAGCTGCGCGGTTGATCTTGTAACCGGAAGACAGTTTCTCGGTGGACTTTGCCTGAGAAGCGGTGGTCAGACCTAACATTCTGTTAGAGTTCATAGCTGTAAGATTGTGTTGTACTACCATAATATTTACCTCCTTGTATTACTGCCACAAATCCTTTTGTGTCAGTGTGCGTATCTGTGTTATGAGAAATCCTTTTCTCCCAGATACTTGTTGTTAGTTTTTTATAGTAACCGGAGTAGAAGCTTCCCCGTCGGGCCCTGACAGAATCGCTCTTCCTCCGATTATTACCTTATAAAATTAATGTTTGTCCGCATTTCCTCTGGTGATGATCACATTGGACTTCTTGCGGTACTTCTCCGGATGCTCTTCTTCCGCATAATATTTAGGAAGCTTCGCTCTCTCCTCCGGATCGGTGATCCGGTTCTCTAATACCGTACTTCTTACGATATTCACCTCTTTCGGTGCATCGATCATGATACGAAGATGGTTCTTGGTTCCTCCTAAGAACACGATCTTGATATTGTCATTGATCATCAGGTATTCTTCCGGACTAACGGTCAGACGCAGCATATTTTTAACCTCCTTGTTCTATTCAGCCTTCCTTGCCTGCTGGTTCTCACTGATGCAACATTCTGTTATGGAATGTTGCATTTTCCAAATTTATATTTTAAGGAGGCTATTATGAGCACGACACAACCTATCCGCAGCAAACAACTTTTGCATGATTTCAAAAATTACTATCTTACCGAACAGCCCAATTTCCGGAATTACACCATTATCCTGATCGGTCTGAACACAGCACTGCGCATCAACGACATTCTTCATCTCACCTGGGGTGACGTCTATTGCGCGGAACACAGACACTTTTATACCCATCTTCTGATCACAGAAAAGAAAACAGGAAAAGAGACCAGAATCCTGATCAACAAAGAACTTCAGAAAATATTACGATCCTATCGAAAAACACAATCCTCCGTAACCGACACAGACTACCTCTTTCCCAGTCCCAGAAAAACAGATTCCCCGCTCTCCCGATACCAGACCTACCGCATTGTCCGCAAAGCTGCCGAGGCCGTAGGAATCGAAGATGTGATCCGGTGTCACTCTCTGCGGAAGACATTTGGTTACCATGCATGGAAAATGGGAACACCTCCGGCATTGCTGATGGAAATCTACAATCATTCTTCTTTTCAGATCACAAAACATTATCTGGGAATCGAACAGGATGACAAAGATGCGGTATTTCGCGACATACAGCTATGATATAAGCTTTTAAAAATTGTTATATTGATACAAAAAGAACGTAGTAACGATTTTTATAAAAAAAAGCTAAAGTTTTTCCATGGTCAGCCGAAATATGTAGTGCAAGACAAAATGCAACATTCCATAACAGAATGTTGCATTTTCTATTTTAATCAATTCAATTCTGTGTTATGCTATTAAAGACTGCAATTTACCTTTTTCGACAATTATTTCCACTTATAGATACAGTCAGAATCAGGAGTACGAATGAAAAGCTTTATATGTGAAATATTCTACAAGCAGCGGGCTGAATTCGAGCAGGGCTGCGCTTCCAGAGGCAAGGAATATCCTCTCCCAGAGGACGTTTCCTTAAAATCAGATATCTTCTATGATGAAAAACACTTCCCGGCACATCGGCTGGATGTCTACCGTCCCAAGGGACGGGACGGAGAAATTCTCCCCGTTATCGTTGATGTCCATGGCGGCGGTCTCCTCATGGGAAACAAGGAATTCAACCGTCCTTTTTGTGCCTCCCTCTGCGAGGCGGGGTATCTGGTATTCAGTATTGAATACCGCCTGATACCGGACTGTCTCTTTTATGACCAGTTGGCTGATCTGCATCTGGCATTTGATTTTATCCGGGATCACCTGACAGAATACGGCGGTGACCTCTCCCGTGTGTATGCCTGCGGTGACAGCGGTGGTGCCTGCCTGCTGACTTACGGAATTGCCATGCAGAAAAGTGCTGCGCTGGCGCAGGCTGCCGGAATAACCCCTTCTGACCTGCCTGTCCGGGCACTTGGCCTGGTCAGCGGAATGTTCTATACGAACCGTATGGATCAGATCGGACTTTTCCTCCCCAGATACCTCTACGGCAAGCATTATAAAAAAAGTGCTTTTGCCCCCTATGTATCTCCGGAACACCCGGATATTGTGACCAGCCTGCCGCCCAGTCTCCTGATCACCAGTGACAACGATAATCTTCAGAATTACACTCTGAATTTTGAAAAGGCTCTGATCAGACATCAGATGCCCCATAAGCTGATCAATTACCCGAAAGATCCCCGGTTAACCCACGCATTCAGTGCTTTTTACCCGGATCTTCCGGAAAGCAGAGAAGTTATCCACCATTTAATTCACTTTTTTGAACACACTGTGGAAGATTGCAAAGGAGGAAGTGCACAATGACATACGATGAAAATGTCTTCAAAGAAAAGGCCAATCGCAAGGCCCGTAAGATTTGGATTGTTTTTGCGATTTTACTGAGTGCCAACTATGGTTCCGATGCTTCCGGCGGGCTATATCCTACCACTTCTTACCTTATTTTCCTGGCATTGTGCTGGCTGCCTCTGATCCTCGGTGAAATCCTGCTGCGTGTGAAAGGCTGGGCAACCGAACTTTACCGCTACGATCTGGTCATTGGTTACGGAATTTTTTACACCTTTGTCATATGTACCACGGAGTCACCGATTGCTTTTACTTACATCCTTCCGGTGACGAGTTTACTGGTCCTGTATAAAAACCGAAAATTTATGATCAACTGCGGTATCGTCAACTCTCTGATCATTGTGGGCGCTGCCGTCTACCGCTACATGTTAGGCTTTAACAGTGCCTCTGATATGAAGAACTACCAGTTGCAGCTGTCCTGTATCATCCTGTGTTACATCTGCTATGTCATGTCTATACGCCATCTGAACGAGTCCGATGGTGCCATGACTGACAGTATCAAGGCAGACTTGCACCGGGTCGTGACCACCGTAGAGCAGGTCAAGACCTCCAGTAACATCATTCTGGACGGCATTACGGTCGTAAGGGAACTGGCTTCCGAGAATAAACACGGTTCCGATATCGTTATGCTGGGCATGAACGAGCTGACCGACAACAATACGATGTTGCAGGATCGTACCACATCCTCCACACAGATGACTTCTGACATCCGTTCTCAGGTAGAACATGTAGTCACCTTGATTGGAGAAATGGTATCTCTCGTGGAAAAATCCGAATCCCATGCCAGTGTCAGTGCCGAAGACTTAAAGAGCCTGGTGAATACCGCAACTACCATGTCTGAGCTGTCTACCGAACTGGAAAATGTCCTGAAAGACTTCCAGCAGGAATTCGATATGGTAAAACAGGAGACCGGTACGATCGAAAAAATCACGAACCAGACCAATCTGCTGGCCTTAAACGCTTCCATTGAAGCTGCCAGAGCCGGCGAGGCCGGTAAGGGCTTTGCTGTGGTGGCTGACCAGATCCGTACCTTAAGTACCGAAACGCATGCTTCCTCCGGTCAGATCCGAGAAGCGCTGTCCCGCCTGGATGCAACCTCTGCGAAGATGACCGCCTCCATCGAGGAGACATTAAAGCTGATCCAGGTCACTCTGGAAAAAGTAACACAGACCGGAGAAAACGTAAATCAGATCACCTCCGATTCCTCACAGCTTGGCCAGCATATCCAGGTCGTGGACAATGCCATCCGGGAAGTGGAAAGCTCCAATACCCAGCTGGTATCCAATATGGAACAGGTATCCAACATTGTGGAGACCATCACCGGCTGTATTGCACATTCCAGCCAGACCAGTGAGCGTATGCTCAGTAAATACGAAGAGACCGCTACCAACATCAATACCATCGAGGATGTCATGGAGAACATGATGTGCGATCTGGGTATCGGCGGTTTCATGGGCATCGAAGATATTCAGCCCGGTATGAAGATTGAATTGCGACTGGCAGGTCAGGAAAATGCAGAATATCTGGGTGAACTGATCGAACAGATTCCGGAAGGACTACTGGTATCCTGCCAGAAGAAGCTGACTATTACCGAATCAGCTTCCTGTACATTGCAGATCACGGCAGGCAATATCCTGTATTGTTGGGACAAGGCAGTCATTACCCCGGCTTCCGACAAAGGCGCACATGCCTTTAAGATTGCCATCAACACCAGGCCCAGGATCAACAATCGTCGCAAATACCCTCGTATGGATCTGAACAATGCCTGCACCATTAAGTTCAAGAATTCCGATACGGAATATGCAGCTACCATGGATAACATCAGTGCCAACGGCTTTGCATTCCTGGCTACGGACAAGATCTTTACCCAGAGCAAGGATGCGACGGTTATCGTCACCATCAAAGATTTCGCTCTTCCGAACCACAATGTTCTGGAAGGACGTATCATCCGCTGCTCCGACGATAACGGCCTGTTCATCGTAGGCTGCCAGATGCCGGAGGATAATTTCTATATTCTGGAGTATGTAGAGAAACACCTACAGAACAAAAAGTAATCAAATATTTTGGAAGTACGCAAAAGGGTGCCGCCAAGCGACACCCTTTCTTGTTTTATCTATGGTTTCGATTACGGCTTCAGGAGCTGGGCAATCAGGCCCTCGACTTCCTGGAGCTGTTCTTTTGTACTCTCTTTGTGACTTTCCTTGCGATATTTCGAAGGAGACATTCCCTTCATGGCATGAAAGGCCTTGGTAAATACCAACGCATCGCTGTAACCACAGGACAGCGCAATACTCTCGATAGGATAATTCGTGGAATCCAGAAGCTCTCTCGCCTTGGTAATGCGGAAGGTGGTAAGGAACTGCTGAGGGGACATCCCCAGATAGTTCTGGAACAGTGTATATAAATAGCTGCGGTTGATACACACATAATCCGCCACATCCGTGACCTTGATAGGGTTACAATAGTTGCTCTGGATAAAGGAAACCGCCTTTTTCACGTACTGATTGCCCTTATCCTCTTCCTCTCTCGCTACCACACCGGCGCTGTCGGCGATCACAGACAGAAATACTCCCAGAAGCCCGTTCCTGCGCAGATCATCCGCAATACCAAAGGTATTGTGCTCCATCATATCCCGGACAATGGAATACAGTTCTTCTGATTTATCACAGGAAAAAATAGGATGTCTGTCCGACAGTCCCATGCTATGTAAGTATTCTTCGGCGCGGCTTCCGGCGAATCCCACCCACAGATAACTCCAGGGATCCTTCTCATCCGCCTGATAAAAGGCCAGTTCATTGGGCTGGATCAGAAAGCCGTAGCCTGCTTCCAGCTGATATTCCTTGTCGTGAAACCGGAAATGTCCCTTGCCGCTCAGAACATAGTGGATCAGATAATGAGGTTTGGATGCCGGTCCGAAGCTGTGCAGCGGTGCCGTCTGGGAACATCCGCAACAGTTCACATACAGACTTCCTGTTTTATCATTGACAAAATCCAGTTTAAATGCTTTTTCCATGATCGGACCGTTTCCTTTCCGCGCTGCCGCTCTCTCATCTAGTTCACGAGAATTCCACCGTTGTCATCAAATTCCACACCGAAGTTCCGGCTGTACTCATTCATTCGCTGCAAAATCCTCTTCTTATCATCACCCGTTGCCGGAGTCGGCTTAAAGTCATTCCGGGTGGACACAGAGCTCACCATGCAGGGAATGATTCTGGCATTCCGGTCTTCCACCTTTTGTCCGTTTTCAAATGTAAAAGTCTGCTGGAAGATCATGGTATCCTTATCCTCCGGATTCCGGTTGGCACCAAAGCAGAAATTTGCCAGACTGTAGATGATATATCTGCCCTTATATTCCTCAATTCCCTGAAGCACATGAGGGTGGTGTCCGATGACCAGATCCACGCCCCAGTCGATGCATTTTCTGCCTAATACCTGCTGGTAATTCTCCGGATACGTGTCTTTCTCAATCCCCCAGTGACAACAAGCCAGGATCAGGTCCACATTCTGTTCCCGCAGGATCTCGATATTGTTCTGGATCAGTTTTTCAGCCTGTGCACCCCACTCTACCTCGTTGACAGAAATAATACCGATTTTC
This sequence comes from Acetatifactor sp., assembly GCA_050873925.1. GTDB lineage: Bacteria > Bacillota > Clostridia > Lachnospirales > Lachnospiraceae > Acetatifactor. The sequence continues at coordinate 24,974 of JBNMJR010000002.1, read as the reverse complement.
AGATTCCGCTCTCCGCCGTGGGCTGCCGCACTGTCCGGGACCTCATAGATGCCCACATTTTTATCATAGGCATAGATGATCCCTTCCTGCTCTAATGCAGCTACCGTATCCCGGCTTCCCTGTTCCCCGTAGTCCAGACGATGGTTGTTGGCAAAGCTGACGGCCTCAATGCTGCCCAGCGTCAGCAGATGTGCGTAAGCCGGATCTCCTTTGATACAATAAGTCTGCCCTTCCCGCATCTGCTCGGAAGTGGTCAGCGGCCCTTCCAGATTTACAATGGTCATATCGTCCGCCGCAAAAATATCTCTGACATTTTCGAAAAAATAACCTTCATCCTCCGCCTGATCATAGGCCTGGCGGAAAGAGGAACTATAGTCCTGTTCCTGATGATTCCCCAGTGTCACGTCTCCTGCCGCAGAGATCGTGATTGTGCACCGGTCACCTGCCAAAGTATCGGAACCGTCCGGCGTTCCCTGTGCTGTGTTCTCTCCACCGGAAGCTGTCCCCGTCTGTGACCCAATGCCGGAATCCTCTGCCGTCTGCCCGGTCTGCGCAGCTGCGTTGTAACCGCCAATGGGCTGCGCCAGGTCTTCTCTTCCCGGAATGTAGACCTGTTGGGTCAGATCATCACCACACCCGCCAAGCATTATTACCGCCGCTGCACAAAATAGTGCCGCAAGCCTCTGTTTTCGATGCCCCATAAATGTTCTCCCCATATTTTTCATATAAAGCCCGCAATATCTCTATGGTATCATTTCGCAGAGGATTCCGATGTGGAAGTACTGTCTCCGTCACCGTACAGATTCTCCTTCAGGAACTTCTTGTTGGCTTCAAAATCCACTTCCAGTACCGCCATCTCACGAATGGTCGCGTCCTTGTAGGTACCCTCCAGCGGGATACTGTTCTGGATAATATCATAGGTCACTACCTTCGGTGCCATAAGACTCAGCTGATAACATTCCGCCTGAGTCAGATTCGTAGTCAGATTCGGCATCAGACCATCGATCAGCTCCTGAGGATTGGTCAGCATTCCCTGCGGCAGCTTGTGGATCACCTCTGTCAGTACCTTTCTCTGTCGCTCGGTTCTGCCGAAATCCGTACCGATATAACGGTTTCTGCAATACGCCAGTGCCTGCGGTCCGTTCAAATGTACCATACCACCGGAAGTATCTTCAAAATAGTCGGTACCTTCCGGTCTTCCCAGCAGAATGTTGTATTCCACCAGATATCCGTTGACATATTCCACTTCCTTGCCGGTCAACTCCAGATCCACACCGCCCACTGCATCCACCAGATTGGCAAATGCTTCAAAGTTCACCAGTACATAGCGGCTGATATGAATATCAAAATTCTGCTCAATAGTCTCCATCAGCAGTTCCGCCCCTCCGTAGGAATATGCTGCATTCAGACGATTTCCCTTATGTCCCGGAATGTCCACATACATATCACGGAGCAGAGATGTCATATAGATCTTCTTCGTCTTGTTGCTGACGGACAACAGAATCATGGCATCGGATCTGCCATCTTCACCGTTTTCGCGGGAGTCGTTACCGATCAGCAGAATATTGGTCACACCTTCTTCTTTCATGGGAGAAGAAGCTACGGCATCGATCTTCTCGTAGTTCATCTCTCCGTAGACTTTGCCCACCAGCACATACAGACCTGCTGCCAGGAATACAATGATCAGCACTACTGCGATCAGAAAACGCTTAAATCCTGACTTTTTCTTCTTTCTACTGCCCTTAGCGCCCTTCTTATTTCCTTTTCTGCTCCTCTTATCCGCTTTCGTATCTATCTCCTCACGCTTTCCGGATTTTCTTCCTGCTCGTTTTCTATCGTTATAATCGTCGTAATCGTCCTCGTAATCCTCATACTCATCGACATAATCATCCCGTCTGCGGCGGCGGGGTCTGTCGGGTTCCTCCTGTCTGCGGCGGTTAGCATTACTATTGCTGCGACCGCCACCGCTACGACTCTCTGCTGTCTTACGTGCCGTCTCCCTGCGGACCGCCTGTCTCTTACGGTATGCGGGATCATCCCAGTCCTCTGCATAGTCCTCCCGGGATCTTGCGCTTCTACCGGATCCGATCACATCCAGTTCCTCCTCTTCCTCGTCATCTTCCTTCATATCATACATCTGTGGAGTCGGGCGGGCTGCCTCACGCTCCACAGAGCGTGTGCCGGTATTTACCGGACGGCCTGTACTGCGGCGGGATCCCGTCCCGGATGCCTGCATTCCCTGCATCTCCTGTTGTAAAAAAGCTTCCAGACCCTTTTGTATATCTTCCATCTCCTGAATGGAGTCTCTTTCCTTATCGCTCATCCTGTACCTCGCTTCCACGTACCTGATTTTGCACGCTTTTATTCCTATTCATCTTCTAGGATAATACCACACTCTGCAGTATTCGTCACTGCGGAAATCCTTAAAATTTGTTTAAATGTTATCCGATATTTCTTAAGAAACAGAAATAAGAAAGACCATCTGCGGCAGTCACACGATTTTCTTCCGTATGCTTTCCACAGACAGTCTCTGCATTTTTGTTGACTTATGTTCGTTCTATTTATGAGCAATCCTTGCGTCTATGTAATTTTTCAGAGATTCCACAGTCTCATCCACGCCCAACTTGCTGCTGTTGATGGACAGATCGTAGTTACGGGAATCGCCCCATTTTACCTTACAATGACTATTGTGGTAAGATTTTCTGCGGCGGTCCTTTTCAATCATGCGCTCTTCCGCATGGCGGGCATCCAGCTCGTAAATCTCCATAACACGCTTGATCTTGGCTTCCCGATCTCCCAGTACGAAGATGGAGACCAGATTCGGATTGTCCTTCAACACGATCTCGGAACAACGTCCTACGATCACGAAAGATTCTCCGGCTTCCGCTTTCTTCTTAATATAATCGAACTGCATTCTGGCCACATTGTCTGCCGGAGAGCTGTTCATTCCCATTACACTACGGTACAGGAATTTGTTACGTCTCTTTTCATCGAACTCTGCCAGCTCCTTGCTACTCACATTCATGCTTGCAGCCACCTCGTCTAACAGGTTGTGATCGTACATCGGCAGTTTATAATATTCTGCCAGCTTCTGTGCGATCTCATGTCCGCCGCTGCCGTATTCACGGCTGACGGAGATAATCAGTTGTTCACTCATGGGTCTGCCCTCCTTATGGCTGGATGTATTTCCATAACTTTCTAAACTCGTATTCTGCAAATACATCTTACAGATATCTCGCGTAGATCATCAACATAGAGATTCCTACTACTATTATAGTCGCAGGTGCCATAACTTTGCAATATTTTCCCCACTTAATCATATGACCGGCTTTTGCTGCAGTCGCAATACCCACAACGTTGGCAGAAGCTCCGATAGGAGTTGCGCTTCCGCCGATATCGGTTCCCATGGCCAGAGCCCATGCCAGAATGGACAGATCCACACCCTGCGTAGCAGACAGGCTGCTGATAATAGGGATCATGGTTGCCGCAAAAGGAATATTGTCTACAAATGCACTGGCGATGGCGGAAATCCACAGGATAATAGCGATCATCAGCATCAGATTACCATTACTGATGTCTCCGATGAAATTCGCCATAACCTTCAGAATACCGGTCTGCTCCAGTCCGCCGACTACCATAAATAATCCGATAAAGAACAGCAATGTCTTGTAATCGATCTGTTTGATCAATTTCCATGCATCCTTGCCTGCGGCGATCAGCGTCACGATAGAGATAAATACACCGATGCAGGATACGGTCAGTCCGGTCTGCGCATGAGTTACTAACAGTACTACAGCACAAAGGAAAATAACAGTGCTGATGATAAATCCCTTTTTATCGGTAATTGCCTCGGAAGGATCCGGATAAGTCTGGTTACTACCTGCCGCAGCAGCTTCACTGGCCCGCAGTTCCTTGTGGAATACCAGATAGAAATACAGTACCACTACGATCAGGGAAACTCCTGCGATCACACCGGTATTGGTCAGGAAATCCGTGAAGGAGTATCCCAGAGAGGTACCGATAATGATGTTGGGGGGATCTCCGCACATGGTTGCGGATCCGCCCAGATTCGCGCAGAACACTTCTGCCAGGATCATGGGTACCGGATTGAATTTCAACAGCTGTGACAATTCAATGGTTACGGCTGCCAGGAACAGGATTACGGTGATACTGTCAATGAACATTGCCAGAATACCGGATAATACCATAAAGGTGACAAACAGCGGTACGACTTTATACTTGACCATCTTGGCAAGGCGCATGCACAGCCAGCGGAAAAATCCCACCCGGGCCATTCCCTCTACCATGATCATCATTCCCGCTACGAACACGATGGTCTCCCAGTTGATACCACTGGAAGCCTCTGCGGACTGTCCCGCCGTGTACCAGAAATGACTTGTAAAAAAGCTGCCTAAGTTCAGCGTCTCCAACACTGCACTCATACTGTGCATCCCCAGTCCGAATACCAGTATCAGTGTCAGCAGACCACAGCCCAATGTGATAATGTGTCTCTCCCATACTTCCAGAACGATCAATACAAACATCGCCAGAAATATGATTACTGCAAGTATTTGTGCTACCACTTTTCCCTGCCTCCTTGTTAATTTTTCTTTAGAACGTACAAGAGTAGATTCTATCCGAAATATCGACATAAGTCAATTCTTCTTTTGGCTTCTATGCATAAATATTCCGTTAAGGTTTTACCCGTAAAACATTTTAGTGTAGTCAAGTGATAAAGGGTTGACGTGTATACAATAATACATTATAATTTTATACTAATTGGTACTTCTTTTATCAACATTGGAACACCAATAGAATAAGGAAAGGGCGGGTTACAAATGAGTTATTATGACAGAGCTTTGGAACTGAAGGACGAGCTGATCGAAAACCGCAGATATCTGCATACGAATGCTGAAGTCGGTCTGGTACTTCCCAAGACAAGAGCTTACATCGAAAGCAAGCTGAAAGAATACGGAATCGAACCGAAACGTTGCGGAGAGGGCGTAACGGCACTGATTGGCAACGGTGGAAAGGTACTGTTACTTCGTGCCGATATGGATGCACTGGCAATGCCGGAGGAGAGTGGTCTTCCGTTTGCTTCCCAGGATCCCAATGCCGCACACTGTTGCGGACACGACATGCATGCCACCATGCTGTTAACTGCTGCCAAAATGTTAAAAGAACATGAATCGAAATTAAAGGGAACCGTCAAGCTGATGTTCCAGCCGGCGGAGGAATGTCTGACCGGCAGTCTGAACATGCTGGAGAACGGTATTCTGGAGAATCCCAAAGTGGATGCCGCTCTGGCTTATCACGTAGGACCCGGCAGACTCCCCATCGGTATGTTCATGTATAATGACAATTCTACCATGATGTTTTCCAATAATGATCTGCATATCACCGTAAAGGGAAAAGGCGGACATGGTGCTCTTCCCCAGAACTGTATTGATCCCATCAGTGTCGGCGCACATATTGTCGTAGCTCTGCAGGAGATCATTTCCAGAGAAATGGATCCTCATGACAGTTGTGTCATTACTGTAGGTACATTCCATGCCGGAACTGCGCTGAACGTCATCCCCGAAGAAGCTGTCATGAGCGGAACTCTCCGCGCCGATACCGTCGAGGCACAGAAGAAGCTGGTCAAAAGAGTACAGGAAGTTGCAGAGGCGACCGCAAAAGTCTACGGTGCGGAAGCTGAAGTAGAGATCACTGCGGGTGGTCCTCCTCTGATCTGCGATCCGGAGACGACGAAAGCCTTCGTTGGATATATGAGAGAGCTTGCGCTTCCCGGGACCATGGAATATCCCAATATCTCTGCCAGTGCTTCCGAAGACTTTGCATTCATCGCAGAGAAGGTTCCTTCCACTTTTATGTATCTCTCCAGTGGCTATCTGGATGATCGCGGCAATGCATCCGCCCACAATCCGAAAGTCCAGTTTAACGAAGAAGTGCTTCCCCGTGGTGCCGCTTACCTGGCTTACTGTGCACAACGTTATCTGGAAGATCACGCAGAAAAGTAATTCGTAGCTGTTTCACCCGTTCACATAAGAGAAAGAGAGAAAATGCCAATGTTTAAGAAGAAAGAGAAAGCAAACGATCCCGAAAAGCTTACCAATGGCAACCTGTTTGCCTACGGTATGGGCGCTCTGCCCGGCAACATGACGACCCAGCTGCGAAGCAGCTACCAGCTGTCCTTCATGACGGATATTGCCAAGATCAATCCCGCCATTGCCGGTGCCCTTATGACGATCATGGTCATTTGGGATGCCATCAATGATCCCGTTATTGCAGTACTGGCTGACCGCACCAATACCAAAAAAATGGGAAAGTACCGTCCCTGGATGTTCTGGGGCAGTATTCTCTTAGGTATCATTACGATCCTGTGCTTTATGAATCCCGGATTTACCGGCGGCGTCAATGTCGCTTACTTTTTCCTGGTTATGTTCATCTACTGCTGGGTACAGACCATGTTCATGGTACCCTGGCAGGCATTGAACAGCGTCATGAGTGCGGATCCACACCAGCGTAACCGTCTGCTGACCTACCGCCAGCTGTTCGGTACCGGAAGTGCCATCGTGGTTTCCATTATTGTCATGCCTATTGTCAACGGTGCAGCAACCGAAGCAACCGGCTGGCTCACCATTGCCGGTGTTGTAGCGATCTGTGATGTCATCGGTGGTCTGGCCTGCTGTGTCGGTGTTAAGAAAAAGGATTACTACAACAGCCTGCCTGAGCCGGAGCGATTCAGCTGGAAGGAACAGCTCCACATCGTCGTTAAGAATAAGCCCATGCTGCTGGCAGCCGGTGCTTACGGTACTTTGTTCCTTATGATGAATACCATAAATGCCGCCAATATTTATTTCTACCGTATTGCTTTGGGCAGCACCGACATTATCGCGCTGTCCGGACTGGTAAGCCTGGTATTCTCCATCGGTGTCATTCCTTTTGTACCCGGTATCCTGAAAAAAATGGAGAAGCGTACCATGGCAATGCTGGGACTTGGTATCTATATGATCCAGCCCATCGGCTATCTGGTAATGAGAGGTTCTCTGCTCTCTGACAGCTATGAATATACCTCCGGTATGCTGATCATCTTCCTGGTACTGACTTCCTTCGGTGCTTTTGGCAATATCGTAGCCAATGTCGCCATCGTAGCCTTTATCATGGATGTGGTCGACTATACGGAATGGAAATTCCATACTTCCCAGGCTGCCTTCGTCAACAGTGCCGTAACCTTGCTGAAAAAGCTCAGCGGATCCATCTCCACTCTGGTGGTAGGTATCGCATTATCCGCCGTTGGCTATGTCAACTATACCATCGTTACTCCGGAGCTGAAGGCGATGGTGGTAGACATCTGTATCTGGCCTTTGATTGTCATGGGTGTTCTCTGCTTCATCATGCTGAAGGTATATCCTCTGCATGGCGAATTCAACACGAAGATGCGTGAAGAGTTAAAGGAGCGCAGAGCACAGCAGACCGCTTAATGTGCTCCTGAAATAACCGGACACACAATAAGGCTCCCGGAGTTCCAATCCGGGAGCCTTATTATATTTATCGCCTGTTTAATGTATTTTCTTTATTCATTCCGGAAGCTTTCGATATCGTTCTTCCCCACATATCGTAAAAACATCCGGTGCATGTCGATACCGCTCTCACCGAAATACAGTTTCATATATTTTTCGCCGTCCTGTCGGATCGCCAGAGTTACGGCCTGTTCCACGACTTTTCCTTCCGTGCCGTTGATCGTCACAGTCTGCTGCAAGGTGTTGTTCAGGAACACCGAGATTGGCAGCTGTGCCAGGGATCCCAGGGTGGAACTCATCCGGAATACCAGCTCATACCGTCCGATTTTAGGGAACCGCAGTTGATATACCGCCCCGGTGCCTTTCTTCGTGGACAGCTTCTCTAACGGAAGTTCGATCTCTTCCCCGAGCTTCGGTTCCGGCAGTTCCAGGCGTGCCAGCACCTGTCCGCTGTCTCCGGCCCCCTCGGTGCTTACCGGGCTGTGGAGTTCCGTGCATTCCTCTTCTTCTCTGCCCAGAAGCCGCTCCATGGCAACGGAACGTAACAGGAATCGGCAGATATTTGCGGCATTCCGTGTAAGCTGCGCTCTGGTCAGTCTGCCGTCCGCCAGTCCTTCGGCGGTGTTGTCCTGATTGGAATTAGCTGCCGCATCTGCGGTCACCATGTAAATATCATTTTGTGCCCGGACCATCGGTACCGTCTGACTCTTGGAGCCGGACTCGCCTTCCTCGTTGATCTTCGCCCACCAGTCGGTCATAACGATACCCTGATAGCCCCATTCTTTCCGTAGGATCGTCGTTAAGAGGTCATAGCTGCCTGCAGTCCACAGTCCGTTTACCGGGCCATAGGTAGACATGATGCTGTAGGCCCCTCCCTGTTTTACCGCGATCTCAAAGCCCTTCAGATAGATCTCACGCAGTGCCCTCTCGGATACAATGGCATTCGCATCATGCCTCTTGAATTCCTGATTGTTACATGCAAAATGCTTGATCGTACCGGTAACACCGTATTTTCCCATGCCGGTAAGCTGAGCCGCCGCCATGGTACCGGTAAGGTAAGGATCCTCGGAAAAATACTCAAAATTACGTCCGTTCAGTGGATTCCTGTGGATGTTGATGCCGGGCCCCAGAAGGCTGTCGATCCTGTTCTTGCGAAGTTCCATGCCCTCCATCTCATACAGTTCTTCCACCAGTTCCGGATCAAAGGTACATGCCAGCAACGTACCGTTCGGCAGTGCATAAGCCATGGTACCGCAGTCCATACGGATGCCGGAGGGGCCGTCGGAACAGCAGGCCACCGGGATTCCGAACTGTTCCAGCGAATCTGTCACTCCGCCGAAAGCTGCTGCCGTTCCGGGTGTTACTTTCGGGGAACACATACCTTCTCCGCGGGTCATGCAGATCAGATCTTCGTCTGACAGTTGTGTCAGGAACTGTTCCAGCGTGATTTTTTTATCATAGACATCCGCCAGCTTCCAGCCCTGATCTCCCACATATTCACTCTGTGTAGGTCTTTCCCGCAAAATGCGGTCAGCCAGATCGATAGTCCGCAGAGGAACATCCTCCCAGTTGGCGATCGCATGGGTGTTTTCTCCGAAGAAGAAGGGTCTCAGACGCTTAAATTCCTGCACCGGAGCCAGAGCCTCCGTAGCGGCCCGTACGACCTGTAACTCCGCTAATGTCACTTTGCCGACTTCTCTCGCACTCCGTACATCCGTGCCCACATAGAAAATATAGTCTCCTGCTTCCAGCACATAACAGGATTTATGTCCGGTGACACCACTGTCATCATAAGATGCAAACTCTGTCAGCTCTGCTTTCAGGATCAGTTCTTCACTCTCTCCGGGCTTCAGTTCTTCCGTCTTGGCATACGCCGCCAGCTGACGCAGCGGCTTGCCCAGTTTGCCCTGGGGTGCCTCCACATAGACCTGTATGGTCTCTCTGCCGGACATACCGCCGACATTTGTTACTTTCTCAATGACAGTTGCCTCGGTACCCTGCACTGCCAGTCCCATGCTCTCTGTCTGGAACCGGGTATAGGACAGTCCAAAACCAAAGGGATATTTTACCTTATCTCTGGCAAAAGTCTCAAAATAGCGATAGCCTACATAAATGTCCTCGGTATAGAAATTCTCCACCGGATCTCCGAAATTCTCCGTGGAAGGATAATCCTCAATATCTTCCGCAATGGTATCGCTGAGCTTACCGCCGGGATTCACTTTTCCCGTCAGGACATCCGCTGTGGCTCTGCCGCCCTCCTGACCGCCCTGCCATACATAGAGCACGGCCTGTGGCTGATACCGGTCGACCCACTTCATGTCCATGATATTGCCTACATTCAGCACTACAATAGTGCGGGTAAACGCATTGCACACATTCCGGAGAATCTCTTCCTCCGCAGCTGTCAGCAGATAACTTCCCTCTGTGGCACTGTTATCCTTGTCCTCTCCGGCAGTACGGCCGATGACCACGATGGCCAGATCTGACTGTTCTGCTGCCTGCCTTGCCAGTTCCTCGCTGACCGGCATCTCTTCCTGATTCCAGGGCTCCATGGCCCATCCTTCTCCCATATCAAAGGGATGATCCTTCAGCCATTCCCGATACTGCGTCTCCAGTGCTTCGTTCACCTGCACGGTGCCGTCTTCTTTGAGACTGTCTGTGATATTGGTAACATAGGGAGCATTGACCATACCGCCGGAACCGGTGCCGCTTTTATAATGCTCAAACTGCGTTCTGCCGAAGACGGATACGCACTGATCCTTTTGTAAAGGCAGCACATTGTCTTCATTGCGCAGCAACACACTTCCTTCCGCCGCCACACGTCTTGCCAGTTCTGCATACTTTTCATAATCCAATGTATATTTCATAGGTCTGCTCCCTTCCTGTTTTATATTTTATCTCTCTTCGATATCACTGATGATCCTGTGATATCCTTCCAGCGTGATCATGCCATCGGAATCCTCGATCCGGCGCCCACTGCATCGTACTATGACTTCTCCGTAGAACGGGTGAATCCAGGGATATTGCAGCTGTACCACCACATCCGCTTCGATCATACGTCCCACATTCTCATTCACATAGTCCAGATGATCCTCTTTAATCCTGCTGTGCCAGAAATTGTAACACTCCTGCGGATTGTATTTCCTGTCGACACCCATGATCCGTTCCATGGTCTCGTCGGCATGCATCTCCGCATATCCCGTCTCCTGATTGACCCTTATGATCCAGAGTCCCAGATTCGTATCCCGGAGAATGTTCTTGGTATTAAAGTAGATAAAGTGCATGCCCTCTTTGTAGTTATAAATCTTCTGGATAAAGGCCTGGCGCTCCCGGTACTCCAGAGTGCTGCTGTCAATGAAGGCCTTTTCAAAACTTTCCGTTTCACGGGGCTTGGAAAACAGATATCCCTGGAACAGGCTGGGGGACAGTCCTTCCAGTACCGTAAGTTCCCGCATATCCTCTACACCCTCACAGCAGACACGCATACCGCTGTTTTTCGCGAACTCGATCATGTTACTGATGAGCCGGTAATTATAGGTGGCTTCCTCTACATCCCGGACGAACATCTTGTCGATCTTGATCTCGTTGACATCCAGCTGTTTCAGATAGCTCATGCTGGCATAACCGGTACCGAAATCATCAATAGACAGCTCAATGCCCGCATCTCTCCAGCTCTTGAAGATCGGCAGTAACTGGGAAATGCTCTGGATCTGGATGGATTCCGTAAGTTCAATAGTCAGAGCACTTCCGGGAATTCCTACTTTTTCCAGAATTTCCAGTACCTTCCCGGCCACATCCCGGTCCTCCAGCTGTACGACCGAGAAATTCACACTGATATGAAAATCCGGTACCGTCTCCCGCCATTTCTTGCACTGACGCAGGGCGGTTTCCAATGTCCACATTCCCACCTGTTTGATCAGCTTGGACTGCTCCAGCAGCGGAATAAACTCATCCGGGTAAATATTGCCACAGGTCTCCGAGCGATAACGAAGCAATGCCTCCGCACCAAACAGATGATAGTTGCCGGTCTTGATCTGGGGCTGATAACACAGATAGAAGCCCTCGCAATTCTTTCGAACGCTGGACTGCATCTCCTCCATGAACTGAATGGTCTTCAGGCGCTCCGACAGATCTTCCTGGGAGAAAAATACAATATTCTGAATACCAATGTCTTTCGCCTTCTCCAGCATCATCTCCGCACAGGCATACAGATTATTCTCATCACCAAACAGTTCCACGCTGTTGGCCACCACACCGGCAGACAACGTACAATAATCTGACAGTTCTGTCTGAATTTCATCATAAATCCGACGTACATCATCCTGTTTTCTCACATCCAGATACAGCGCATAACAATTATTTTCCACATGCCATACATTCTGTACGTCCTTGTCCGCTTCCATGACCTGCGCACATTTCTTAATGACTTCATCCCCATAAGCTCTGCCGTGACGCAGATTGATGCTTCCCAGATTATCGATGCCCATAAGCATCAGAAAACCTGTATTCTGCGGCATGATCTGCTCTTTCAGATCGATAAACATTTTGTTCTTGTTGAACAGCTTTGTCAAAGGATGATACAGATAGCGCAGTGATTTATCGGAAACTCTTCCGATCATGACAAAGGGCTTGCCCTTGTCATCGGGTATCACTGTTCCACGACAGTTGATCCAGACCGGCTCTCCCTGCCGGTTCATCCAACGATAATCCATATCATGGATACTCTTTTCCCCGGCCATGATTTTCGCCAGATCTTCCTGCAATGCAGCCCGATCCGCAGGATAAATAATATTCACCATCTCTGCGGTGGTATTCGTGGGAGATCCTTCTTTACGCAGAGCATACTCCTTGTCCACATCACCAAAGAACCAGTTTTCATCTTTGTTGATATTCCACAGATACAGATAGGAATCTGTGGATTTACAAAGAATCCGGAGTACATTCAGATAGTTTTTTATCCGCTCCTCACTGTAGACGGGGAATTCCTTCTTCATTCGAAATTTCACATCATACATCATTTCGTCGGCGCGATTGAATACCTGCTCCATAGTCTCCTGCATGTTCTCGCGGATCGCATAGCCACAGGCTATGGTCAGAGGCATCTTTCTGCTCCTGTTCTTCTCCGCCGTCAGCTGTTGCAGTTGCTGTAATCTCTCCCGGAGCTGTGTATTGTCCCCTTTCTGGATCAGAACACAAAATTCGTCACCACCGATGCGATAGCAGACACCGGTCTCCTGAAACACCTCCCGGATGCACTCTGCTGCATCCCGGATCAGCTGATCCCCTTCCTCATGACCGTATCTGTCGTTACTTACCTTCAGATTATTTACATCCGCCACTACGCAGGCTGCTTTTTCATTTTCTGCAAAAGCAGTCATTTCTCGGGTAAAGGCTGCGCGGTTCCCGATTTCGGTAAGCGCATCGGTAAAAGCCATTTTCTCCAATTCCCAATGATATTTCAATTCTTTGGTAACCATATCGTCAATATGATGGAATCCTACAATGACTTTTCCGTCAAAGTCTTCTTCTCTCACACGAAATACCTGCACTTCAAAATACTTATGTCCCGCAGGATTGGGGATGCTTTCGTACCGATAGGTGTATCGGTCGGTGTCCGCAAGCACTTTCAGCAGGAATTTTCTGTCCATCACATGCAAAAATTCCTTCTTATTGCCTTCTGCCACAAACTTATGACAATAGTTCTGAAAGGTCTCTGTGTAGCCTATTTTCTCCCGTACCCGAACCCGGTCCAGCTTGACGGCATTGCCGCTCAATGCCACTTTTATGGGTTCCGCAACATCATTCGTAAGATCAACGTAATGAACGGAAGTATAGTCTCTGCAAATCACATCCAGAAACTGTCTCTCCGTAATCAGATTTTCCGAATCGTTCTTCGCCAGTGTCAAGGTGTCCATTTTGTTTTCTACCGTGTTTTTTAAGTTCTGTTCTTTCATGGCTTTATCATCCTGTATCTTTTTACATCCTAAAGACAATCTGTTTCTTTCATCCTATAATAATAACACTAATTCCCTGATACATCCACAAAAAAAGCTCTTTTCCACAGGGAAAAGAGCCCGAAAAAAGGAATTTATTTGATGCCGGAATGCATAAAGCTTTCCATGAACTGTCTCTGAAAAACGAAGAACAGGATCAATAACGGTGCACATACCAATACCGTCGCCGCACTGACATCACTCCACTGCATTCCTGTCTCATAAGACATGGCAAACATGGCAAGTCCCAGGGACAACGGCCGCTTTTCCACGGAATCTGTCATGACCAGAGGCCAGAGGAAATTGTTCCACTGGAAGGAAGCCGAGATCATTCCGAAGGAAATATATGCCGGCTTAAGCAGCGGCACATACACTTTCCACAGAATCTGGAACAGGTTGGCTCCGTCCATCTTCGCCGCCTCTTCCAGTTCATAGGGAATCGTCTTGATAGTCTGACGTACGATCAGTGTTCCCATGGCCGAAGCAAAGAAAGGCAGCATAATGCCGATCTTCGTATCCGTCAGTCCCAATTTTGCCATCATGGAATAATTAGGCAGAATCAGCACTTCCGGTGCGATCATCAGCTGTGACAGGAACAATACAAACAATGCTTTGGAACCGTAGAAATCAATTCTTGCAAAAGCATAGCCTGCCAGCGTGATCAGTACGAACTGGATCGCCAGCACTCCCACCACAATGAAAATAGTATTGCCGTAATATTTTCCAAAGGGTGCTGCTGCCAGTACTCTTTGGAAATTCTCCAGTGTAGGCCATGCCACAGCGGTCAGATCCAGAGTCAGTTCCTTGGGGATAAAGGCCGTCCTCACCACCCACACCAGAGGGATCAGAGACACAGCCAACAGTAAAAACATGACTCCGTAGGTCAGGATTCTCCCTATGTGAACCTGATGATGTATTCTTCCCCGCACCGGTGCCTTTACGGCAGAATATTTGATATCCATAGTTTTCTCCATCCTTAATTATTGTAATATGCTTTCTTATCCTGCACAAAGAAGCAGACACTGGTCACCACCAGAAGCACCGCTACCAGAATTACCGTCATGGCCGAAGCCTTACCGGTATCCCAGTAATCAAATCCGGTCTGATAGATGTAGAACAGCAGCACATTCGTGGCATTGCCGGGGCCTCCCTTGGTCATGATGTAGAGGTGATCCACCATCTTATAAGCATTGGTCAGGGTGATGATCAGCACATAAATCGTCGTCGGTTTTAACATGGGCCAGGTCACCCGGGTAAATATCTGCCAGCCGTTGGCGCCGTCAATCTTCGCCGCTTCGAAAAGTTCTCTGGAAATTCCATGGAGTCCCGCCACATAGAACAACATGATATAGCCTGCCTGCTTCCAGACCAACATGACCATGACCGCCCAGATGGCCGTCTTACCGTCCGCCAGGAATCTCCAGTTGGGATTGATATAGCCCAACAGTCCGTAGATCGGTGTATAGATAAACATCCAGATATTGGCTGCTGCCACCAGCGGAATAAATGTCGGATAAGTAAATCCCAGTCTTGCCACCGCTTTGCCCCATTTCAGGCTGTTGGCGAACATGGCCATTGCCACTGCCAGTCCGATGCTCAGAGGCACAGTAACCACTGCGATGAGCAGATTGTTCCAGAAGCATTCCCAGTACACCTTATCCTGAAACAGTGCGATATAGTTGGAAAATCCGGCAAACACCGGCTGCATTACCGACAGATTATCCAGATAAAAGCTACTGATAACACTTTTTACGATAGGATAGATCGTAAACACACACAGGAACACCAGCGACGGAGCCAGCAGCAGCCAGCCGGTCAGGGTACGTTTCCATTTATTGGTAATTTCTTTTTTTAGTGCCGTTTCATAGGTTATTTCTTTTGCAAGTTCCTGTTCCCGGAGGTTTTCCTCCTCCGGCTCCCGGGGAAACAGAGCATCCGCCAGTACTTTTCCCGCTCCCAGATTTACCTGCGGCATCATTGTTTCTGCCATATTTATCATTTCCTCACTTTTGCTCTCTGTTTTTTATGGGGAAAAACCAGTCTGCTCAAGGACGGCAGGCTGGTCTCCTCACATGGATCAACATTTATGGGATTATTTGTAAGCCTTTAAAATGTTCTCTGCGGTGGTCTGTGCTTCCTCCAGCGCAGCCTTCACATCCTTCTGATCCGTCATGACATAGGAGATGGCATCGTCAATAGCCTTCTGCACCTCTGCCTGATTGTAGGTGGACAGTTCTGCATAACCATACTCCAGCTGGTCTCTTGCTACCAGACAGTAAGGGAACTCTTCCGCATAAGCCTTCATGCGCTCGGTCTCGTATGCACTGGGTCTGGTGGCCACATAACCGGTATCGATACTCCACTGTGCTACCCGCTCGTCATCGGTCATCCATTTGATGAACTCAAAGGCTGCCTGCTGTCTCTCAGGAGATACGCCCTTGAAGATGTAGAAGTTACCGCCACCGGTAGGAGAACCGGGAGTTTCATCTGCGGGAAGCATTGCCACACCGAAATCAAAGGTTGCATTCTTCTTTACGTTGGTCAGGTTACCGGTAGTATGGTACATCATAGCAGTCTTGCCTTCGATAAAGTCGGAAGGAGTAGTCGCCCATGCTACAATACCGGAAGGCATGGAACCGTCTTCTGCCAGAGACTTCCAGAAGCTTAAGCCCTTGGCGGTTCTGTCATCATTGTAATATACCTCTGTACCGGTATCATTCATCAGGTTGAAACCACTCTGCTGTGTGCAGAAGGTCTGCAGCATCCAGTAAGCATAGCCGTCGGAAGGGATCTCGATACCATACCGGGAACCGTCTGCTTTGGTCAGCAGTTTTGCATCTTCTTTCAGCTCATCCCAGGTAGCAGGAGCCTTCTCGGGATCCAGTCCTGCTTCGCGGAAAGCATCCTTGTTGTAATACAATACAATGGTACTTCTCTGCCAGGGAATACCGTAGGTCGTCTCGCCGTCACGGCTGTTCATCATAAATCCTTCATAGAAACCGTTCAGCCATTCCTTGTCTGCATCGGTAGTACAGAAGCTGTCGATATCTGCAATGGCATCCATTGCCAGCAGGGAATACAGGTCAATGGAGAACATGATGGCCATATCCGGGGTGTTGCCGCCCTTGATAGCCGCCTGTACCTTGGTACGGGTGTCTGCATAGCTTCCGGCATATACCGGCTTGATAGTAATATTGGGGTTCTCTTCATGATATTGTGCACACAGAGCATCGATCAGTGCATCCGGGCCTCCTCCGACTGCTACGGGGAAATACATGGTCAGTTCCATGGGCTCTGCTGTGGACTGGGTATTGTCCGCTGCTGCCAACTGAGTTTCACTGATCTGTGTGGTCTGCGCATTCTGTGTTGTTGTCTGATTGTCGGTTGCGTTCTGTCCGCAGGCTGCAAGGGAAAATGTCATGATACCTGCCAGAACAAGACTGATTAATTTCTTCATCTGCTTCTCCTTTGATTTCCTATTTGTTTTCTTTCTCATCAATTGACATCTCCGATTATAAAAAAAGTCATTGGCAGCAACTACCAACGACTCGTAAAAAAAAGTAAACGCTCCGTAAAACTTTTTGAAGCGAATTTTACATTGCAAGGATTGTTTCTATTTATTTTATTGTGCTATTCTTTTCTATTGGAAAATAAAACAACAAAGGAGACTTCCATATGAATCCTGTGAATAAGTATAAAAACAGAACTGTCTTTCCGGAAAACACGAACCGGTACAAAGGGAATCTTCATTCCCACTCCACCAATTCCGACGGCCGGCTGACTCCCGCGGAACTGGTCTCTCTCTATAAACAGAAAGACTACAGCTTCTTATGTCTGAGTGAACACGATTATTATACGGATCTGCGAAGCGAATTCGACACCGATGATTTTATTCTTCTTCCCGGACTGGAGGCTTCCGTAAAATTATGCGACGCTGACGGTCATCAGGTGAAGACACACCACATTCATGGCATTCTGGGCAACCGGCAGATGCAGGAACAGGCCGGCAGTCATCTATTCACCCACGGCGAACGTCTTACGGTTCCCGTCTATACTGCAGACTCCTGGCCCGGTGCCAAAGCCGCTCAGGATCTGATCGATCTCCTTCGTTCCAGAGGCTGCTTTACTACTTATAATCATCCGCTGTGGTCCAGGGTAGATCCGGAAGAAGTCTGCTCCCTGCAGGGAATGTGGGCCATGGAGGTCTATAATCACGGCAGCGAACTGGGCTTCGGAGAAGGATATATCACCTTTTTCTGGGAAAAAATGTTAAGACAGGGAAATTACGTCTATGCCTTTGCTTCCGATGACAACCACAATCTTCCGGAATATTTTGACAGCTTCGGCGGCTATGTCTGTGTCTGTTCCGAATCCCTGGATCATGAATCCATCGTGAACCATCTGCTGGCCGGAGATTATTATTCCTCACAGGGTCCCGAGATCTGCCAGTGGGGCATACGGGATGATCATGTCTTCGTGGAATGTTCTGCCTGCGCCGGAATCTGCTTTGTGACGGACGGACCCACTTATAACAGCCGGATGCATCTGATGCAGGAGACACCCCTGATCCATGCGGAACATCCCCTGAACGGAACAGAAAGTTATGTACGGATCGAATGTACGGACGAAAAAGGGCGGATTGCCTGGACAAATGCGATCCGCCTGTAAAATAATCTGTCAGAGAATGATCCTGACCACAAAATCCCCGTTCTCCATAAAGAACTGATATTGGCCATTCAGACTTTCCACGTAATACACAATGCTTCTGGCTCCCAGTCCGTGTCCGGAACGTTCCGTCACCGGTATTCCGTCGGTAAATACCGGTGTACTCTGCACGGTATTTTTCTCCATCAGAAGCAGATGCCCCGTCGTCTCAGACAGGGACAGCTGTACCCATCGTTTTTCCTGTGGCAACTCCTGTACGGCATGCATGGCATTTTCCAGCACGTTGGACAAAATCGCACAGAACATCATTTCAGAACAGGGTAGTTTCTCTCCGATACTGACCTGTACCTCCCATCGGATCTTCTGTTCTTCAAATCTTGTGCTATAAATAGACAGTACGGAATTCACCATCTCATTTTTGCAGTAGGCCTTTATCACTGTATCATCATAGGTCTGGCTGATCTCATTCAGATATTCCAGTGCGCTCTCGCAATCTCCCTGTTGGATCAGTGTCCGGAGTACCGACAGATGATGTCTTGTATCATGCCGCAATATAGACATTTTCTGCTCGCTCTTTCTCGTACTGGCCATCTCCGTATGAAGGGAACTCAGCTGCATCCGGATCAGTTCATTGTATTGTTCCGCCTTGCTTTTCAGCTCATATTCCCGGAAGTATACCAGCAGAAAGATCAGATAGGCCAGGCAAATGGCAAAGCCCAGGAATTCCGGTACCGCTTTATTGCCGGTGTACAGGAGGTTAGAAAATTTGGTCGTGGCATAGTCGAAAATGTAATATACAAGAGGCAGGCTTCCGATGATCAGAAGTTCCCTGTCCGTTTTGGCAAACAACAAGGCTGTGGTCTGACATACATACCGGCATAAAAGGATGAAGACTCCCACCGTCACCAGAATACGGCAGACATAATAGCACCACTCCTGCCCTGTCAGAGATAAAGCAAACAATCCCATCCAGTTACTGCACTGGCAGCACAGATAGGCCGTAAAGATCGAGATCAAAGACGGCAGCGGACGGAATTTGTAATACAGGACCAGTACACACAAAAGCGGTACATGTACGATCAGCGGGTAGATCTGGTCGGCCACGGCTGTACCAAAGCAGAATGCACTGATAATATACAGCATCCCTGAGACAGCTGCCAGCAGAAGCAACTGCAACGCATTTTTCCTGTCCTGCTTTACCCCCAGGAAAAAAGCCGACAAAAAGACTCCGAACAGCAGTGTAGTCGTATGATGTGTATATGTTAAAATCTGGAGTATCATATTTGCTTCTTCCTCAAACGAGTCCTAAAAGGAACTCACAATTTTAGCTTTCATATGTTCTACAAATACCTGCATCAGCCGGTTCATATCTATGGGCTTCGCTACATGATCATTCATTCCGACTGCCAGTGCTTTCTGACGGTCCTCTGCAAAGGCATTGGCGGTCATGGCAATAATCGGGATATTGGCTTTCTCCGGGTCATCCATTTTACGGATCACCTGTGTTGCCTTGTATCCATCCATGACGGGCATCTGAATATCCATCAGGATCAGATCATAATAGTTGGCAGGCATTTTCTCGATTCTGTCCACACAGGCGACTCCGTCTGCAACTCTCTCTACCTCCAGGCCCTCCGCCTGGATCAGTTCTATCGCAATCTCCGCATTCAGATCATTATCCTCTGCCAGCAAAATTCTTCTGCCTGCCACGCTCTGCTTGTCCAGATGGAAACAGGCTTTTTTCGCCTGCGCTTCTTCCGCCGTAGCAATGCGGCAGGGAATTTCCACAGTAAAGGTGGAACCTTCTCCCAATTTGCTCTGTACTTCTATGGTTCCCTGCATCAGGTCGACCAGTTTCTTGACGATTCCCATACCGAGACCGGTTCCGTCGATACCGCTGACGGTGGACGAACGCTCTCTGGAAAAAGACTCAAAAATATGCTTCTGGAATTCCTCGGAAATACCAATACCGTTATCCTGTATGGAAATTCTGGTAATGCAGAAATCCTTCTGCTCCGCCGGAAGCTGATTCAGTATACACCGGATGCTTCCTCCCTCTCCGGTATATTTTATGGCATTGCTGACAATGTTCATGATAACTTCACAGACATGGGCATTATCAATATAAATATACGGATATCTGATATTTTTTTCCACTGTTAATGTCTGGTGTTTTTCCTCCGCGGCCGTTTTCATCATTACCAGGCAGGAATCCATACAGTCTCCGGAATGTATAACGCTCTCTTCAATAATTGCCTGATTATTTTCGATTCGTGACAGTTCCAGTACGTTATTGATAATGGAGAGCAGTTTCTCCCCGGAGATCCGGATATTATCCATATATTCCTGCAGTTTCTGCGGTTCCCCCATATGTTCTCTGGCCAGATCGGCATATCCCAGAATCGCATTCATCGGTGTACGGATGTCATGAGACATATTGAACAGGAAGGTGGACTTGGCCTTGTTGGCAGCCTCTGCCGCCGCTGCGGTTTTTTCCAGTATCTTCTGCTGTTCTCTCTCTTTTTCCTTCTGTTTGTGCATGGACAGATACATGCAGATCATTAAAAGTACCGTTACCACCGTTGCCACAATAGCAATCCATACCGAAGACCGATTGATTTTCTCGATGGATTGATATGTGCTCTCCATATCCATCTCCATGCACAATGCACCGATGATATCCCCGCTGCCGTCATTTGCCATGACAGGATAGCAGGCAGTGAAAATATGTCCCCAGGTCGTATCAATGATTTCCTGAGAATATACCGTCTCTCCGGAAAGTGCTGCCTCCAGATAGGGAATCATCTCTTCTTCGATATAGGTACCGGGATAAGCGAAATCCTCCGCTTCCAGATCCAGTCCGTCGATCAGATAGACCAGCCGGCCGTCCGCATCTCTTTTCGCCGTATACAAATATCGGGTGGAATTCAATGTACGCAGTACATTCAGATAGGATTGCAGCTCCTGATACCTGTCAGTCTGCATATCTTCCATGGAATCGATGTTCGTGAAATCATCCCGGGTCAGCAGGTTGTTCACCATACGATGAATGGCATCCGCACATTCACTGTTTCGTTCCACGGCTGCCTCCAGAGTATTGCTGCTGTTATTGTTTTGCAATATGTAGGTATACACAGCAATAAAAAATACAGTAAGTAAAAAAAGAACCGTCATATTAAGAATAAGGATCGTCTTGTTATTCTTGTTAATTTGCATATTTCCGGGCATATTTGTATTTTCCTGTTTTCCGCATATTATTATCAGTTAATCGTATATAATCTATAATATGTTGTTTCTGTATGATTTTCAAGTGTAATCCTATCGTTTTTACATCTTATTATGAGTATTTGACATCTGTGTTTCACAGTGCTACCATTTAATTAGTTTTGACTAACTATCGGAGGATTTACAGATGAAAATATATGAATTCGGAGACAAAAATAAGCCCGGTATTATGTTGTTTCCCGGCACCTGTTGCTATTGGAAAACGAATTTCGGACATGTACTGAAACCGTTGCAGGAACACTTTTATATCATGGTGGTCAGCTACAGCGGATTTGATGAAACAGAAAAGTCCACTTTTGTTTCGGAGCTGGATGAAGTAGAGAAAGCAGAAAGTTATATTAAAGAGCATCTGGACGGTAACCTGTTTGCTGCTTACGGATGTTCGCTGGGCGGTTCCGTGGTGTCTCTGTTGGTGGGACGTCACAACATTCATATCGAACATGCCATCATCGGTTCCAGCGACATGGACCAGGCCCCGAAGTGGCTGGCAAAGCTGGAGACCGCCATCCTGTTGCCGTTGATCTATCCGTTTCTCACCGGCAAAGAAAACTGTTTTATGAAAAAAAGAGCGGACAAGATGATCGCTTCCGGAGGGGAGCGTGCGGAATATATGAAGAAATTCATGGAGATCATGGGATTGGACGGCACTCTGGATCTGTCCTTTATCTCTAAGGAATCCGTACGGAACCAGTTCTGCACCGACCTGTATACTCCCGTGGGAGAGCGGATCAGTGCCCCCGGCACCACGATCCATGTCTTTTACGCATTGAAAATGGGAGAAAAATACCGGGAACGCTATCAGAAATATTTTGCCGATCCGGACATCCGGGAATTTGATCTGCAGCATGAAGAATTACTGCTGGATGCTGACCGCTGGACAAAAGAAGTCTGTCTCGCCTGCGGCATGGAATAACCCCTACTGCTTCCGACGGCGTCTGGTATCACTGGGGCTGACTCCATAGGCGTTGCGGTAGGTTCTGGAAAAGTGCACCGTGGACGCAAATCCGGTCTTCTGCGCGATCTCCTGAATCGATAGAGACGATTCCACCAGAAGTCTTCTGGCTCTGGTCAGCCGGACATTGGTAATGTATTCCAGAACGGTGGCTCCGGTCACCTCGCGGAAAATATGGCAAAAATAGTATTTACTTAAATGGATCTGGGATGCTATGGTATCCAGATCTATTTTTTCCGCATAATGGGCATTGATATAGGCGATGGCATCCAGAATCTCCTGTCTGGGAGCCGCGGAAAGCTCCGGCATCTGTGTCTGTTCCTGTTTCGTATAGTAGTCTCTGCACAGTAGCAACAGTTCCAGACAATAGTTTCGCTTTAATTTCTCGGCCACAGCATCGTGGCGGTTGTAATATTTTCGCAGCCGCTCGAATACCTCTGCCAATTCTCTGGATTGTTCCGGTGTCAGATGCAGAATATCATTCTGCAGGACCTCCAGAAAACGCTGCTTCTCCGCCGATTTCAACATTCCATCCAGATAATCCGGAGCAAAATTCAGGACATACCGGGCATAGAAATCCGAAGACAGACTCTGCATATAATGCGTCTGGTAGGGCTTGATCAGGATAATATCTCCGGGGTTCAGTACATGACAGACACCATCCAGGAAGATGTATCGTATCCCCTTCACCACAAAAAACAGTTCATAGGTATCGTGATAATGATTGGTCTGCATGTCATTTTTTTTGGTGGTCTCTATGTATTCCAGAAACAGATCGGAATAGGGATCAAAGATCGTGCGAAGCATAGGTCTCCTTCCCCGGAGTCATTCCGGCAAGATTCATTCGATTGCTTTTTACTATCGCAAGATATGTTAAACAATCTCAAAAATAAAAGCTTATAATAAGATTATATAATAAATCTTGTGCCATGTGAAGTATATGGGAAGGAGAAAACTTATGGAGAAAAGACCTTTAGATTACGCAAAAGCATCCATGGATACCATGATGCGCAAATGGGAAGCCCCCAAACTTCCACCCGAAGGAAGATTTCATTATCATCAGGGCGTATTCCTGTCCGGAATGTATAAAAGCTATGAACTTTGCAAAGAGGAAAAATATTTTGATTACATCAAGTCCTGGGTAGATGCCGTCATCACCGAAGATGGCGTAATCAAACAGGCTGATATGGGACAGTTCGATGATATGCAGCCGGGTATCCTGTTATATCCTCTCTATCATCGTACCGGCGATGCCAGATATAAGAAAGCCCTGGACTCTCTGATGGCTGCCATTGATCGTTATCCCACCACTCCCGAGGGCGGTTATTTCCACAAGGCCGATCTGCCGGAAGAAATGTGGCTGGACGGTCTGTACATGGAAGGTCCTCTGCGCGCGCAGTATGGCGCAGAGTTCGATCACCCCGAATATTTTGACGAGGTTATCTTCCAGGCTCTGACCATGCAGAAGCATACCCGCGACCCCAAAACCGGTCTGCTGTATCATGCCTGGTCCTATGACAAGAAGGTCGAATGGGCTGACAAAGAGACCGGCTGCTCTCCTGAATTCTGGGGCAGAGCCATGGGATGGGTGCCTGTAGCTTTGTTGGACGAACTGGACTTCATTCCCGCCGATCATCCTGACAGAGCAAAATCCGAAAAAATGGCAGTGGATCTGTTAAAATCTCTGCTTGCATTCCAGTCTGAGGACGGCAGATGGTATCAGGTGGTCAACCGCGGTGATGATCCTGCCAACTGGCTGGAGAATTCCTGCAGCTGCCTGTATGTTGCCGCCCTGTGCAAAGCGATCCGTAAAGGTCTGCTGGACGCATCTTATCTGGAATATGCCCGCAAGGGTTATGAGGGTGTGATCCGCTCCCTAACCTGGGAAGGCGATGATCTCATCATCGGCAACGTCTGCATCGGAACCGGTGTCGGTGACTATGAGCACTACATTCACCGCCCCGTATCCGCCAATGATCTGCACGGCGTCGGCGCATTCCTGTTAATGTGCGAAGAATGTGAACAGGTATTTTAGTATTCCAAATACGATACTTTCCTAAAAACGGAGCATACCGCAAGATCGGGTATGCTCCGTTTTTTTAGTGTCAGTGGATTATTTTAATAAGCTGTACTGCTCGTCCGTTACCGGCTCGCACCATTCGTTGGAGGTCTCCACGCCGGGGACTTCTACGGCAAGGTGGCTGAACCAGCTGTCCGGTGCGGCGCCGTGCCAGTGCTTTACTTCGGCGGGGATATTGATGCAGTCACCGGGCTTCATCTCGATGGCTTCCTTGCCCTCTTCCTGATAGTAACCACGGCCGGCCACGCAGACAAGGATCTGTCCGCCACCGCTCTTTGCATGGTGGATATGCCAGTTGTTACGGCATCCGGGCTCGAAGGTTACATTGAAGATGCCTACCTGGCTGGTGGATACGGGTGCGAGATAACTCTTGCCGATGAAATACTGTGCAAAAGCATCGTTGGGAGCACCGATGGGGAATACCATTTCTTTCGCATGGGCTCTCATGGCCTCATCCTCGTAGGGAAGAACTCCCT
>JBNMJR010000001.1:0-49067 GCA_050873925.1 Acetatifactor sp. | reverse complement strand
GTGTCTGGATTGCCATGGTACTGGACTGGATCTTCCGTGTGATCTGTTTTGTGAGCAGATATTTGTCCGGCCATTGGCTGAAAACGGCCGGACTCAAGGATAACCGATAGTATAGAGCATCATTTTTGCGCCCGAATATGTTCACGGATGAACTGTTATGAGGTATAATGTGAAAAAAGAGAGGGAGGTATGTAATATGCAGGTAGTATTGGAAAATGAGGTTTTAAAGGTAACGATCAACAGTTTTGGTGCAGAGCTTGCAAGCATTCGGGGGAAAGCGACAGATACCGAGTATCTGTGGAATGCGGATGCAAAATTCTGGAAGAGAAGTGCACCGGTACTGTTCCCCTTTGTGGGCAGTCTGAAAAATAAGGAATATCATTACGAAGGAAAGTCCTGTTCCATGGGACAGCACGGTTTCGCCCGAGATATGGAGTTTACCGTGGATGTGCAGACCGCAACGGAAGCATGGTTTTCCCTGCAATCCAATGAAGAGACCAAAGCAAAATATCCGTTTGATTTTATCCTGAAGATAGGTTATGAATTGGAAGGAAAAGACTTGAAAGTCATCTGGCAGGTCGAGAATCCGGATACGAAAGAACTGTATTTTTCCATTGGAGGACATCCGGCATTTATGTGTCCTGTGGATGAAAAGGGAAAGCAGTCGGAATATTATTTCAAATTTGACACCGACAAAGATCTGACCTACGGCCTGATCGCAGACGACGGACAGGGACTGCTGGGACAGGAAGAAGACATATTGCCGGTGGCAGAGGATGGCTATGCACAGATCACAGAGCATTTATTTGACAGGGATGCCCTGATCGTGGAAAAGCATCAGGCCTCCACAGTGAGCCTGTGCACCCCGGACAAAAAGCCTTACCTTACCGTAAGCTTTGATGCACCGCTATTCGGTCTGTGGTCCCCCGCTGGCAAGGGAGCGCCGTTTATCTGCATCGAGCCCTGGTACGGCAGATGCGACCGGACCACCTTTGACGGCAGTCTGGAGCAGCGGGAGTATGGCAACACTTTGCAGGCAGGCGAAGTATTCCGCAAGGAGTACACCATTACCGTAGAATAAATATAAATACAGAAACAGCAGCGAGGAATTTCTCCATCGCTGCTGTCTTTAAGTGGCTTGTTTTATGAATTATTCTTGTCCTTGTAATGGAAATTCGGGATATGTTCCCATCTGTCCCGGAAGTAATGGGCGATCAGCTTCGGACGGCGGTCTCTGGTAAAGATACCCTTCCGGTTGCCGTCTGCGCGCATACAGCCCTGCAGAGTGGCATAATCGGCGAAGTTCCAGGCCTGCTCTCCGATGAAGAAGTCCCTTCCATCGAAGGCTTTGCTGTACATTTTATAAAGTGCTACCTGGAATTCTTCACTCCACATTTCCGGCGCACAGTTATGAAGTCCGGCAAGCGTATCGGCGCCGTATTCGGTCATCATCACGGGTTTCCCAATCTTTTCCCAGAAATCCAGTTCCATATTCCAGGCGTAGGAGGCAGCCTCTAAGTCGCCAGATAAGTTATACCATCCGTAATAACGGTTCAGACATACCACATCCATGGTTCTGGTCACGATATCTTTCTCGTAATTATTCTGACAGCAGACAAAGGTCACGGGACGGTCCTGTGGATCCAGTCTGTGGGTAAATTCATAGAGGGAATGCCAGTAATCGTAGGCGGATTCCGGGAAATGCTCGGTATCCGGCTCGTTTCCCATGGACCACATGACCACGCAGGGATGATTTTTGTCCCGCTCGATCAGATCCCGCAGGACCTGCTCGTGATGCTCTCTTATGGGAAATGTCTTATAAGGATCGCAGCTTTCTCCGGCACCGATGCCCACGGCAGGAGTCTCGTCGATAATAACGATACCCTCCCGGTCGCAGAGTCTGTAGATTTCTTCGGCGTAAGGATAGTGGCTGGTGCGGAAGGAGTTGGCATGGATCCAGTGCAGAAGGTTAATATCCTTCACATCGAGACAGAGATCCAGTCCTCTTCCGCGGAAAAACGAATCCTCATGTTTGCTGAAGCCCTTGAAATAAAAAGGTTCGCCGTTGATCAAAAACTGCGTTCCCTTCACCTCTACGGTACGGAAACCGAATTCTTCCGTATAGCAGTCATCCCCGTAATGAACTTCTGCCTTGTACAGATAAGGAGTACCCGGATAAGGTTGCCAGAGATGGACCTGCGGTACTTTGAGTTCGCCTTTTCGACCGGTAGCTTCCGCTATGCAGTTTCCGTCCTTGTCTATGATTTTTAAAGTGACAGGAGCGTCACTACCTGCACCATTCGTCAAAATTTCATAATTCAGGACACCGGTGTCACCTTCAATGGACGGTACAAGAGTGATGTCCTTGATGTAAGAGACCGGGGTGCTGTAGAGGCGCACCGGACGGTTGATGCCCGCAAAATTAAAGAAATCAAAATTCGGCAGATTCTGCTTTTTCCGCCATACTTTTGCAGCTTCTACACTGGGAATGCCGGGATTGTCCGAACCGAAGAAGGCGATATTGCCCTCGTTGCCAATGGGCAGAGTGCTGTGACTGATCCGGTTGTCCACAGCGACACCAACGGTAAGGTGGCCATCCTCCGGAATCAGATTCGTAATCTCGACTTCAAAGGGGAGAAAACCACCCTTATGTGTCATGATCAGTTTCCCATTGATATAAACTTTTGCAACATGAGTTACAGCGTCAAAACGCAATACCTGGCGCTGTCCGCGGTTCCCGCACAAAAGTGCCGGAAGTTCCACGGTTCGCTCGTAATAAGCCCAGCCGTAATGATTCCGGTAAGCCGGATCATCCTTCTGGTCATTATAAGAAGCCGGGACGCAGATCATCTCCATCTCCTGCGGTGCCATCCAGGCATCCCCCGGTTCCGTTTCATCTCCCAATTTGAATTGCCATACCCCTCCCAGATCGATCAAACTGCGGGAGCGGTTCATGATCGGATATAACATGGTAGTCCTCCTTTTGCCCTGTGGCCTGTAATTGCGCTTATTATAGGGCAGGACAAAAGGAAAATCCATGTGATTATTTTTAGGAAGTATGTAAATTTTTAAGGATTTGGGGTCTTCAAAATCAGATATACATAGAACATGGCAGTCTGTATTGAATTGTCAATATAATCGTATTATATTAGCAGTATAAATGTAAAAATTCAGTAAGACTGGATAATTTAAGGAGAAATGCAAATGAAATCCTCACTTTTTTGTACCTGTGAAGTCCGCACCACTGCAGATACTGCAGTATTATACTGGGATAAGCCCGAGGATGCGGAAGCGGAGGCTACATATGACGTCTGTTTAGATGGACTTCATGTGACAACAACGAATAAGACGCATTGGACGTTAGAAAAATTACAGCCGGAACACAGCTATCGGGCGACGGTTTGTTACAATCATACCGAAATCGGAGAGGTTACCTTTCAGACGAAAAAGGTTCTACGCCGGATTGATGTGACGAAAGAGCCCTACTTTGCCAAAGGGGATGGAACTACCATGAATACCGCAGCTTTGCAGCGGGCATTTAACGATTGCGGTGCGGAGGAGGAAGTCTATTTTCCGGCGGGAATCTATCTGACCGGAGCACTGGATCTCCATGGCAATATAGCAGTTTATCTTGACGAGGGTGCTGTTCTGCAGGGAAGCGAAGCACCGGAAGATTACCTTCCGCGGATCTGGAGTCGCTTTGAGGGCGTGGAACAGGAATGCTACCGGAGCCTGTTAAATGCAGGGACTCTGGATCATACTTCGGGACCGAATTGCAGTAACATTCTCCTCTACGGAAAGGGAACTATCAGCGGAGGCGGACGGGAACTGGCGGACCGCACTATCGAGCAGGAGCGGAAAAATCTGGCGGATTACCTTGCACAGAATGCCGCATTGGTAGCAACCTGCGAGAATGACCGTACCATTCCGGGGCGTGTGCGCGGACGTCTGATCAATCTGAGCAACTGTGAACATGTACGAATTACCGGATTGACGCTGCAAAACGGTCCGGCATGGAATGTTCACATGGTCTATAGCAATGACATCGTGACGGATCATTGTGTACTGCATTCCCAGGGTATCTGGAACGGGGACGGCTGGGATCCGGATTCTTCGGAAAACTGCACTCTGTTTGCCACGCGGTTCGAGACTCAGGATGATTCCGTGGCCATTAAATCAGGGAAAAATCCCGAGGGTAACGAGATCAACCGTCCGACGAGGCATATCCGTGTGTTTGACTGCTACAGTGTATGCGGACATGGAATCTGTGTCGGAAGTGAGATGTCCGGTGGCGTGGAAGATGTCAGGATCTGGGATTGTGATGTGGCGGCATCCTACAGTGGCATCGAAATCAAAGGAACACCACAACGCGGAGGATATGTACGCAATGTCTCTGTGCGGGATTGCAGCTTTCCGAGACTGATGATCCATTCGGTTCCCTATAACAACGACGGGATTCCGGCCGGGGAGGAACCGGTGTTTGAGGATATGTGTTTTGAAAGACTGGAACTTACCGGCATCCGGATGGGATATGGAGATTCTCTTACGGTGGATCCTGTTGAAATCGATGGCTTTCGCTCTCCGGGACACGCGATCCGGAATGTAACATTGCGCGACTGCACATTGCCGCAGGATGCCAGCCTTCGTCTTGCATGGTATGAGAATCTGACGTTGCAAAATATACATAGTAAAACATGAAAGAGAAGTTTGAAAAATAAAGTTCTATAGGGAATACAGAAAAAGCTTCGGGCACGGATAAGGACCCGAAGCTTTTTTATTGGCTTTAGAGTTTCGTGAATATATGAGATTCAATATAAATTTATCGAATATCAATAAATATATATTGACATTCGTACAATAGAGTGATATTTTAAAGCTACCAAGAAGGAAAGAGGTAATTCATTTATGGAGAAGAGAGAGTTGTCGGAAAAGGAGTTACGGGAGAAGAAGTTTTCACTGGCGAAGGGGACGAAGTACCTGTTGGATTTCATGTTCTATGGTGGGATTCTGGTGACGGTAAGTCTGCCGCTCAGCCTCAAATACATAGGAAAGTATCTGGAGGCAGTGGAGGAGCATTATCTTCCGGCGGTGATCATATTTGCGATTCTGGGAGTGCTGGCGTTGTTGTTGGTCAATGAACTGCGGAAGATGTTCCGCACAGTGCTTAACGAGAACTGCTTTGTACCGGAAAATGTGGCGAGCCTTCGAAGAATGGGAGACCTGAGTTTCTTCATAGCGGCCATGAGCGCCGTAAGATGCGTGGTGTATCTGACCATCGCCATGCTGGTGATCATTCTGGTATTCATCATTGCGGGCATGTTCAGCAAAGTGCTGGCCATGGTATTTGAAGAAGCCGTACGCTACAAGGAAGAAAACGACTTAACCATTTAGACAGGAAACAGAAAGGCAGCAATTATGGGAATCATTGTAAATCTGGATGTAATGATGGCAAAACGGAAGATCAGTCTGACGGAACTGGCGAATCAGGTGGATCTGACCCAGGCCAATTTGTCCATCCTGAAAAATAATAAGGCGAAAGCCATACGTTTCTCCACACTGGAATCCATCTGTGAGGTGTTGCATTGCCAGCCGGGAGACATCTTAGAGTATGTAGAAGATGAAAAAGAAGAGGAAAACAAGTAAAGCCTGAGAGGGGGAAATCATAATGCAGGAAAATACAGTAGTACAGGAAACAACTTCAGTGAATCAGGGTCAGATATCCGGGCAGAATGTAGTCCGGGTGGTGGAAAAGACAGAGACTGCGGAGACAAAGCGCATGAAGGAACATTTTAATTTCTTCGGACCGGTGACTTTTCTCTATGCCGTGTTCTATGCATTTTGCATGTTCCATAACGGATCGGGAATCACCTTCCCTTTTTTTCTCGCAGGCACTTTACTGTATTTTGTCTTCTCACTGTCAAAACTGGAGATTACCTTGAAAAAAGGAAGCGCCTTTTACATGATCAGCATTCTGCTGCTGGGGGTATCCACCTTCTGCACGGACGGATGGGCGATCATCAGCCTGAATAAGCTGGCGGTCTTCTTGCTGGTAATGTGTCTGCTGTTGAATCAATATTTTGATACCAAAAAGTGGAATCTGGGAAAATATGTGGGAAGCATCTGCCAACTGGTAATTATGAGCTTCGGGGAACTCGGCAGACCTTTCTCCCATGGAAAAGCCTATTTTCAGCAAAAGGGAAAGATCAACAAAAAAGTATGGTACGGACTGCTGGGAGCAGTGATCGCACTTCCTATTCTGCTCATCGCCGCCGGACTGTTAAGCTCCGCTGACGCGGTGTTCCGCAAGATGACAATGGATTTCATGAACTGGATCCGTCCGGGCAACATATTCAATGTGGTCATCCGGGTAACGTTTCTGTTCTTTGCATCCTATGCACTGACATCCTACCTGTGCAAGAGAAGTATCCCGGAGGAAGTAAAGGATCACAGAAAGGGCGAGCCGGTACTGGCGATTACAATTATGTCACTACTGTCACTTTTATATCTGCTGTTTTCCGGTATCCAGATCTTCGGATTGTTTTTGGGAAAAATGCAACTGCCTGACGGTTATACCTATGCACAGTACGCAAGAGAGGGCTTCTTCCAGTTACTGGCAGTCAGCATCCTAAACCTGATTCTGGTCCTGGTGTGCCTCAGCTTTTTCAAGGAGAGCAAGGTGCTGAAAGCGATTATGACAATTATGTCATTATGCACCTTTGTCATGATCGCGTCCAGTGTGATGCGTATGATCATTTATATCCGGTATTATTATCTGACATTCCTGCGAATCTTTGTATTGTGGATGCTGGTGGTATTATTCGTCATGTTTATCGGTGTGCTGATCAACATTTACCGGGAAAACTTCCCGCTGTTCCGTTACGGGGTTGTAATAGTGACAGTTCTGTATCTGGCATTGTCCTTCAGTCACCCCGACTATATCATTGCCCGGGTGAACATTGCCAATGCGCCCGGAGCGGACGGTACCGGCTGGGAAGAATCCGTGGCACAGGATTACGGTGATGACTTTTTTGCCGGACCGTTTTTCCGGGGATCGGAATACAATGACTTCTCTTATCTGAGTGATCTCAGTGCGGACGCGGCACCGGTCATGATTCCCTACATGGAGAGTCTTGGGTATGATTTCGGCGCCTATGAACTGGAGAGCCCCACAGATATTATGAGGGAAGATACGCAGCCTCAGTGGTGGGGCAGTTATCAGCGGAAGGGATTCGGTTATTATTACCTGCAGCATATTAAGGGACGGCTGGAACGGTTGTCTCCACGGACATTCAATATTTCCAGATATATGGCATTACGACAGATCGAGGGCAGAATTTATGGAAAATGATGCGGAAAAAATAAGATTTTACAAAAAGCATCCGGTGCTGCTCGCATGGCTGCTCTCGGTGGTTGCGGCACTGCCCGTGTCCTTTTCCATGCTGATGGTTGCGGGAAGCCTGTCAGGCAGAGAACTGGTAGCAATGATATACAGTATTTTACTATGGAATTTTGTTATTGGAAGCGTGATGGTATTTCCTGTTGCATTGGCAATCTGCGAGGTGATCGGCCTCATAGGTGTGAAAAGACGGCGCCCGATGCAGGGAACCTGGCTGGTGGATCTGTATGTGTTCGGCCTGGGTCCTGCCTGTGAGATACTTTATCTGGGGCTTTTGGGGAATATGACGTCTTATGACTGGGAAGTACAGTTGTCAAATATGGAGAAGCATACGCCCATCTACACCGGTGCGGCAGCAACGGTAATAGTGGTGTGGTTCCTCGGTCTGATCGGTTATGGAATCCTGCAATATATTCCGCTTCGCAAACTTCCGCCATTAGTGACGGTACTGTCGATCTCGGCAATGTATCTGGGAGTGATAGAATTACTCCTGTTCACGGTGCAGACCTACCAACCGGATGATTTTTTTGATCTCTATCTGTTAATACTGCCGATTTGTTGTATCCTCATTGTTGCAAGGCTTCTCCTTGCCAAGATACAGGAATGGAATTACATGGTGCAGAATGCGGAGGAAGAACGCTTCGGAACGGAAAAAATTCTGCGAAATCCGGTATTGCGCCGGTGTGATGGCATTCTGCGGAAGGCGGCATGGTGGCCCGTGCTGGGACTGGTATTGATGTTCCCGCTTCTGGGGATCCTGATCGTGATTCTCATGCTGTTCGGACAGGCGCCGGATTCCGTCATCAAAGCATTCACGGAGACCAGCGACTGGAATCTGTCTCTCAGACAGGCACCGCAGAATGTTATACGTGACGAGCATTATCTTTGTACGG
This sequence comes from Acetatifactor sp., assembly GCA_050873925.1. Taxonomy (GTDB): domain Bacteria; phylum Bacillota; class Clostridia; order Lachnospirales; family Lachnospiraceae; genus Acetatifactor. The sequence goes on along the minus strand of JBNMJR010000001.1, from coordinate 40,778 downwards.
TGGCAGCAGGCGGTCATGAAAAGATTGTAAAGCCTATCCGCCTGGGGAGACGGCACGGACATGAAGTCATTGTGAACCGTCAGTTATGTATTGCCAATGCTTTTGAACAGGTGCTGGAGGAACGAACTCCCGGATTCCACCGGGCGCTGCGGAATTTTTATGATACTTACGGGTACCCTGTGGCGAGGCTGATTCACAGTAAATATACAGCGGATCTGGTGTATTTTATCATGAAACCTTTGGAATGGATCTTCCTGTGTGTGCTGTATCTGACAGACGCGCATCCCGAGAACCGCATTGCCGTGCAGTACACCGGCAGGACAGCGGCGCAGGTGGAAGAATTATATAGATAACTATTCATCCCCCATTTGCAAAACTGTTCTCTCAGAGCTTTCCTTTTGCGAATGGGGGGATTTCGCCATGTAAATAGTTGCACATGATGCAACTATGATGCTATAGTATGTTAAGCTTACGCTTGTAATGGACGGGGGAAAGCGTTCGGTTACAATAAAAATACATAAGGAGAGATACAAAATGAGGGGCAAATTAATTTTTATCACAGGAGTTGTGGCACTGGGGCTGTCAGCCTGCGGATCACAGGGGAGTGATCCGGCGGGAGAGAGCACGTCGGATGCCATCGCATTCGCAGAGTCTGCAACAGCGGAAGAGAACACTTTGGAGACCAACACATCTACGGAAGCGACAGCATCCACAGAGACAAATTCCGATACTACGGCATCCACGACAGGTCCGTCCTATGAAGATGAGGATGCGTGGCTTCCCTGGGAAGATTATGGCGAATGTTCCAACACGGTAAAAGAATTCTACAATGACGATGAGAAAAAGACTTATTACTACGAAATGGATGAGTTTTATTTTGCCGATGACAAATATGCCAAGGTGAACGATTATCTGCAGCAGATGTATGCGGAATACAGAGCTCAGTATGAGGAGGAAGGGGAGAACCACTCCGGGGCATATGAATTATTTGACGAGACCCTGTCCGAGGGGCAGCGGTACGATGACAATTATCTGGTATTCAACGGCATTACTTTTGCAGATGACGAGTATGTCAGTCTGCACTTTAATGACACGGTCTATTATGCGGGAGCAGCCCATCCATTGTCTTATTACGTACCCGTGACGATTTCCGTTGCCACTGGCGAAGAAGTCACCCCGGAAGAGGTCCTGGGGAAGACCTGGGACGAGATCCGGGCAGTAGGCGCTATCGAAGAGGAGAACGAAGAAAATTTTAACGCCGACTACGGTTTTTACATCACGGATACGGAACTGTGCTATCTCTATCGAACGAATTTCTTTGCAAACGAGATCCGGATTCCCCGGTAAAAGAACCGGATTGAACTGGCAGGGCAGAAGAGGTATACTTATTTCCAGAAACGGACGGAGGTACCGGGATGGAAAAGTTTAACCCTTCAGAACTTTGTGCAGATATTAAGATCTATGATTATAAGAAAAAAGTAAAATATGATGAGAAATCCCTGATTATTTTTGAAAAAACCGGGAAAATAATAAAAGCCGGAAAAGAGTGTGAGGACATGCTTTACACTCTTCCGGCTCATTCTATTGGTTTTTCTCCGATCGTATTGGGAAGAGTCAGCGACTATACCTGTGCGGAAAAGATGTTAAAGCAGATGCTGTGTCGATATCTGGGCAAGTCTTCTTTTACGGGATACGGAGAGGGACTTATTTTTATTCATGAGAAACTGAACGAAGTGGAAATGAAAGCCTATTTTGACCTTCTCTATCAGGCGGGAGCCAAAAATGTGGTCTATGCGGATGAAAGTGTAAAGGGAATCCCCGAAGGAACACCCTGGGATGATGTCATCTGGGGAATGAAGAATACCTATAAAAACCTTCGCTTTGCCGTGGAGATCACCAAGGAACAGCCCATGGACTATCTCCGATATTCTCTGGCGGAACTGGCAGAGAACTGTAAGCGATGGGGACTGGAAGAGGAATATAACAAAAGAGTAGTGGAGAAGAAATAATGGTATTGGATGTATTAGGATTACTGGCGGCCTGTTCGTATGCGTTGGACTGCGTGGAGGCAGAACTGGTGCATGTGTCCAGTAAACATGCCAAGCGAGTGGCATATATGAGTGTCTGCATGGCAGAACAGATGGGAATCCACGGCGAGAGCCTGCAGGATCTGGCGGCATGTGCCTTGCTGCATGATAATGCGCTGACCCAGTATATTCAGGAAGAACTACATAAGGAGATTGCAAACGTTCCGCAGACTCCCCGGGTAGGCATTCATTGTTCCCTGGGTGAAAAAAATATACAGAACCTTCCTTTTCATACCGATGTGAAGAATGTAATTCTGTATCACCATGAAAATGCCAATGGAAGCGGCCCTTTTGGAAAAACATGGGAAGAGGTTCCGCTTTTTTCACGGATGATTCACTTGAGCGATCTACTGGACCGGGCATATGGTGCAAAGGGATTTACGGAGGACACTTTCCATGAAGTTTGTGGATATCTTCACAAAAATGAAGGAACCACTGTGGACAAAGCATGTGTGGATGCTTTCCTGCAGGCATTTTCCCAGTCCCATTTTGTGACGCTGGGAGAGGATGGCTTTGAGAAAAGTCTGTGGGAAAAAATTCCCCGTATCAAACAGGAGTTAAGTTTCGCACAGATCAAAGAACTGGCCCGCTTTTTTGCACAGATCGTCGATTATAAATCTCCTTTTACCAGCACCCATTCCATCGGTGTGGCGGAGGATGCGGAGCAGTTGAGCCGCTATATGGGATTTGATGAAGAAACCGTGCAGAAAATGTATCTTGCGGGTGCGCTGCACGACATTGGTAAAGTGGCGGTGGGCAATGAGATCCTGGAGAAGCCGGGTAGACTTACGGAGGATGAATTTGCCGTGATGAAGCATCATGCGGCATATACCTATTATATTCTGTCCGGCATTGATGACTTTGACGAGATTCGCGACTGGGCAGCATTTCATCATGAGCGGCTGGACGGAACCGGCTATCCCTTTGGCAAGACCGCCGCGGAACTGAACACGCAGGAACGCATGATGGCCTGCATAGACATCTATCAGGCATTGACCGAAAGCCGTCCCTACAAACAGGGCATGTCTCACGAAAAAGCCTGTGAGATCCTGTGGGATATGGCGAATAAAGGCTGGCTGGATGCGACAATCGTGAAGCAGGTTGAGGACTGTTTTCGGGGATAAGTCCGGTTGGAACTGGGCTTACAGGGGTGTAAGAGGGGGTACATAATCATGAATCATAATGATACCGTGAAACAATCATTTAAAATACAGGCGGAAAAATTTGCTGCCTATCATATGTCAAAGGCGGAATATACCGATTATCTGATCCAGAGAATCGGGGCAAACGGCAAGGAACATGCGTTGGAGGTGGCGGCCGGAACCTGCATCTGTGGCCGGGCACTGGCTCCTTATGTGAAGGACATCATCTGTCTGGATCTGACCGAAGAAATGCTGGCACAGGGGAAAAAACTGGCGGAGGAAAGCGGGATAAAAAATATTTCTTTTCAGACAGGCAATGCCGAAGAACTGCCCTACGAGTCAGAAACCTTTGATCTGGTGATCACGAGACTTTCCCTGCATCATTTTACAGATCCGGAAAAAACCTTCCGGGAAATGCAGAGAGTTCTGAAAAAGGGTGGAAAACTGGTCGTCTGGGATATGGAAGCCACCGAAGAAGCACTCCGGGACATCGACGATAAGATCGAAAGAATGCGCGACCCGTCCCACACCAGAATCCTCAGCAGGGAAGAGTTTGAAAAACTGTTTCAGAAGAATTTTCTCCTGCAATGCGAGGAGACCACGCTGGTGCCGGTCAATCTGAACAGCTGGATGAACCTGACAGACACCCCGGAGGATGTCCAAAAAGAGATCGTGGATTTCATGAATCAGGAACTGACCGGAGGAGCCAAAACCGGATTTGCTCCCTACCTCGAAGGAAACCAGATCATGTTTGACCACAGATGGCTGCTGCTGATCGGGGTGAAAAAATAGGGGGGATCGTTTCCTTTATTATTTTATGTTATACTGTTGTAAGAGATTTTCAGAAACAGATGGATTTGAGAGGAAGTGAGTGCTATGTGCAATTTGGGCGAAGGAATTGAAGAAAAAGGGATTGCGAAAGGCGAAGACAGTCTTATTTTAAAAATGTACAAGAATGGTCTGTCGGCAGAGCAGATAGCCTCTGCCACAGACAAGAAGATAGAAGAAGTGAAGGCGATTATTGCCGGAAAAATTTGACGCAGGTATAAGGGAGGCAGGCAATATGCTGTACATGGTAATCGAAAAATATAAAGACAAAGAGGCTGTCTATAAACGCTTTCACGAAAAAGGGCGGATGATGCCGGAGGGTGTAAGTTACGTCAACAGCTGGGTAGCAGAAGATGGAAATACCTGTTACCAGATCAATGAAGCGGAAAGTCTGGAATTGTTGCAGGAATGGGCTGCAAACTGGAATGATGTTACGGATTTTGAGTTTATTCCGGTCATAAGTAGCCGGGAAATGAGCGAAAAGATGGCAAAAAATGACCAGATTTCCTAAAGAAGGATGGAATAGTAAAACATGAACGTTATAGACATTATGAAACGTCCCGCGGCCTACGCCAGCGGCTATGAAAATATCCCGGGAGAGGAACAGAACCGGGCAAAACAGCTTTGCTGGGAATACAACCGGACAGCTCCGGGGGAGCAGCAGAAGCGGCGTGAGATCTTACAGGAGCTTCTGGGAACCTGTCATCCCATGACGGGCATTGAGCCGGATTTTCACTGTGATTACGGATTTAATATTCACACTCACGGACTCACGGTCATCAATTATAACTGTGTCATTCTGGATACTTCTCCCGTTAATATTGGTGCAGGTGCTTTTATCGCGCCCGGCGTCTGTCTGGCATGCTCGGGACATGCGGTTGACCCGGAGCAGCGCAGTCAGGGAATCGGTACTTCTGCACCCATCACACTGGAAGAGAATGTGTGGATCGGAGCGAATGCCACGGTCTGCGGTGGTGTGACTATTGGAGCCGGATCTGTGATCGGAGCCGGAAGTGTGGTTACCCATGATATTCCTGCGGGAGTGATCGCGGCAGGCGTTCCCTGCCGGGTGATCCGTCCCATTACGGAGAAGGATAAGATCCGCCCGGAGAATATTCTTTTCTAAAAAAGGATGACGATACCCCGCTCTTGTGCTACTATGAGGGAAAATAATACAAAGGAGTGGGGAGATATGTTTACAAAGAGGAGTTGGGAATCCTTTTATTCCGGTCTCATTATGGCGGGACTGGTTTTTATGGTGTTCCCGGTCATTTATTTCTGCGGTGCGACAAAGGAGAAGCAGATCCTGCCGCCGCTTATCATGTTTCTGCTGGGTCTGGTGATCTTCGTGATCAGCGTTTACTTTTCTGTTAAATACCACAAAGAGAAAACGAAATACACCAAGTATAAGATCGACAAGTCTCTGACCTACACATTCACCTTAACTTACGGGGATAAGGTAGAGACTGTTACGGATTTTTCCCAGATCGAATACGCCATCAAACGACTGGCAAAATACAGAACAGGTCATGTGGAGATCGTTGTTACACCGACGATGGGAAGTATGAAAAAGTTCTACATCTGCTACAGCAGTAAAGATCCGTATATTCATCTGTTACTCGAGCAGGAAAGAGAAGATGGTGTGGGATATTGGGAAGAACGGGGAGAGTCTTATCAGATTCCCATTCTGACCATGAAGCAGGTCTATGTAAAACATAAAAAGGTTTCCTTTGAATATATGAACCGGAAGGAGACCGGTGTGGATGCAAGGGAGGGACTGATCTTATGAGACACTTGCAGGAAAAAATAAAATACATAGAGGCCGGTCTGATTATTACCTCGCTGCTGATGTTTGTAGTATCCTTATTTGTGGACTACGAAAATACCGGGTTAGAGGCAGCGGTACTTATCATTGGAACCGCGGTAATTTCTGTTATAGTAGAAAAAATCAATAAAAAAGAAATCGAGAAAATGAAACGCCAGGAAGAGGAAGAACTCAAAGATATTGTCTGAGAAGAAATCCGCTTCCCAAAGGAAGAAAGATTGACAGGAAGGTTAGCGAGTGCTAACCTTAGAAAGAGATTTTGAAAACTTTGGGAGTGACAATATATGGATCTGGCATTCTGGCTGGCGGTTGCAGCGGCGATCCTGTGCGTTGCTGTCGCCATTTACGGTGAAAGTAAAAAGGATAAAAAATAGGGGAGATATGACACTTCAGCAATTAAAGTATGTAATAACGGTGGCGGAAACCGGCACTATTACGGAAGCGGCCAACCGGTTGTATGTTTCCCAGCCCAGTCTCACCAACGCGATCCATGAGCTGGAAAAGGAAATGAATATTGTTATTTTCAATCGGACGAACAAGGGAATCACACTTTCCAAGGAAGGAGATGATTTCCTGGGATATGCGAGACAGGTGTTGGAGCAGGCGGCGATTCTTGAAGATAAATACAAGGGAAATCCCGGTGGTAAAAAACAATTCTGTGTGTCCACCCAGCACTATTCCTTTGCCGTCAATGCTTTCGTGGACTTGATCAAGCAGTACGGACAGGAAGAATACGATTTCAGCCTACGGGAGACCCAGACCTACGAGATCATAGAGGATGTGGCGCATCTGCGCAGTGAGATTGGGATCCTGTTTCTGAATGACTTTAATCAGGCCGTGCTCAGTAAACTGCTGAAATCCAACGATCTGGAATTTCACCAACTGTTTGTTGCCAGACCCCATGTATTTATCAGCAGAAAACATCCGCTGGCGGATAACAGCATAATTTCGAACGAAGAATTGGAAGAATATCCGTACCTCTCCTTTGAACAGGGAGAACACAATTCCTTTTATTTTTCGGAGGAGATCTTCTCTGATTTTGAACGCAAGAAAAATATCCGTGTGCGGGACAGAGCGACACTGTTCAATCTGCTGATCGGCCTGAACGGTTACACCGTATGCAGTGGTGTGATCGATAAGAAATTGAACGGCAAAGATATTATCGCTGTGCCGCTGGCCGATGAGAGTGATATGCGGATCGGCTATATCACACACAGAAAAGGAATGCTCAGCAGACTGGGATCCACCTATCTGGAAGCATTGCAAAAGTATTTAGGGTAAATGGGCTGCCCATAGCTTGAAACTATGGACAACCCTTATTTTTATGTATTTTGCGAATCTCGCCATTTCTCATATAATGAGGACAATTCAAAAAACGACAAAACAGCAAAGAAATGGAGAGAATGACAATGAGTAATTTACAGACACCTTTTCGTTATGATTTCGTAGGAAGCTTTTTAAGACCGGAAAAGCTGAAGAAAGCAAGAAGACAGTTTGATGAAGGAAAGATTGATGCTTCCGCACTGAAGGAAGCGGAGGATGAAGCCATTACAGAGCTTGTGAGCAAGATCAAGGAGTTGGGTTATCATGTGATCACAGACGGAGAATTCCGCAGAGCCACCTGGCATTTGGATTTTATGTGGGGATTTGACGGTATCGGCCATACCTCTACCAAGACGGGACTTCCGTTCCACGGCGAGGCGGCCATGGTGGATGATACTTATATTATAGGCAAGATCGGACTGACCGGAGAGCATCCTTTTGTGGAGCACTTCCGGTTTGTGAAAGCATTAGAGGATGAAAATACCGTGGCGAAGCAGACCATACCTTCCCCAGCCCAGTTTCTGGCGCAGTTTACCATGCCGTTTAACCGAGGCTACACAGAGAAGCATTATCCGGACGAGCAGGAGCTGGTAAATGACATCGTGGCGGGCTACGGAAAAGTGATCGATGATCTCTATGCGGCAGGATGCAGAAACTTACAGCTGGATGACTGCACCTGGGGCATGTTTGCAGATAAGATCGGCCATACCCTATACGGAACCACCAGAGAGGGAATTGTGGAATTCCAGAAAGCCCACAAGGACATTAACAATAAGGTGATCGCCAATGCACCGAAGGATATGATCATCAATACCCATGTATGCCGTGGCAATTTCCATTCTACCTACGCAAGCGAGGGCGCGTATGATTCCGTAGCAGACATTCTGTTCGGAGAAGAGAATGTGAACGCTTTTTTCCTGGAGTTCGACGATGAGAGATCCGGCGGTTTCGCACCTTTGGCCAAGGTATCCGGAGAGAAAAAGGTCGTGCTGGGACTGATCACCACCAAGTCTCCCGTACTGGAGGACAAACAGTTTGTCATTGACCGGATCCATGATGCGGCAAAATATATTCCGCTGGAGAGATTATACTTAAGCCCCCAGTGCGGATTTGCCTCCTGCGAGATCGGCAACAAGCTGACCGAGGAAGAGCAGTGGGCGAAACTCCGGCTGGTGAAAGAAGTGGCAGAGGAAGTCTGGGGAAAATAAAGAAAAACAGACAGGGGCATGCAATGTGTCCCTGTTTTCTTGAAGTTGGAAACAGATTGTTTCATTTTTTCGGATAAGCTATAATATACCTATGGTTGTCCCTATTCAATATTATCTAAATGGTGGATTTTTGAAATATGAATAAAAAAACAGCTTATTACCATCTTCCCGGTCTGTTTGAATTCTACGAATTATACCGGATATTTCTTCCATTATTCCGGGAGCATCGGGAATATTTTTACGACTGGTGCGACATCGGCTCCATTTATGGAGCTCCGCCGGACTCCATCTGGGGCGGCGGCCGCGTCTCGCTGGAAGATCATGATGCCGGAGAAGTGCTGGCGTTGCTACAGGAATACGGCATTTCGGCCCGACTGACTTTTAGCAATTCGCAGCTTTGCGAGGAACATCTTTCGGACAGAAGATGCAATGAACTCTGTGCCCTGTTTGCGGAAAATGCAACCCCGGAGAACGGTGTGATCGTCCATTCAGACCTGTTGTTACAGTATCTGAAAAGTCATTATCCGGAACTTTACCTGGTATCCTCCACCACGAAGGTCCTGACGGATTTTGAAGCCTTAAAAAAAGAGATTGACAGAGAAGATTTCCGCTATGTTGTACCGGATTTCCGTCTGAATAAGGCTTATGAAAAATTAAATACGCTGACAGAACCGCAGAAAGACAAAGTGGAATTTCTGTGCAATGAATGCTGTTATTTCGGCTGTAAGGACAGGAAGGAATGCTATGAAGCCGTCAGCCGCAGGAATCTGGGAGAGGATCCGGATTTCCGCTGCGTTTCTCCGGGAGCGGAGGAGGGCTATCGTTTCTCCAAAGCCATGAAAAATCCCGGATTTATCAGCGTGGAAGACATTCAGAAGATCTACCTGCCCATGGGATTTTCCAATTATAAGATCGAAGGCCGGGGACTGGGCAGTGCATTGATCCTGGAATTTTTACTGTATTATATGACGAAGCCGGAGTACCAGCTACAGGTCAGGGAAGAAATCTATCTGGATAATATGCTGGATCTGTTTTAAAAATGGAAGCAAAAGACAAGGAGTACTATCATGGAAAACGAGACCAATGAGCCAAAACATATCAAAGTAAGAGGTGCGAAGGTCCATAACCTGAAAAATATCGATGTGGATGTCCCGCTGCACAAAATCGTGGGAATCGCCGGAGTATCCGGTTCGGGAAAATCTTCGCTGGCACTGGGCGTCCTCTACGCGGAGGGCTCCAGACGTTATCTGGAATCCCTGTCTACATACACCAGAAGACGTATGACCGGTGCGGCGAAAGCCCAGGTGGATGAAGTCCTCTATGTTCCGGCAGCACTGGCGCTGCACCAACGCCCTGGGATTCCGGGAATCCGCAGTACCTTCGGAACAGGCACGGAACTTTTGAACAGCCTGCGTCTGATGTATTCCCGCCTGGCTTCTCATCGCTGTCCCAACGGACATTATGTGCCGCCGACCCTGAAAGTAGCGGCGGAGCAGGAGATCCTGTGCCCGGAATGCAGGGCGAAGGTGCATGCCCCCAGCGCGGAAGAACTGGCATTTAATTCGCAGGGAGCCTGCCCGAAGTGCGGAGGTACGGGAAGCGTGCGGACCGTGGATCTGGATTCGCTGGTGCCGGATGATTCCCTGAGCATTGACGAGGGAGCGGTGGCGCCCTGGAACAGTCTCATGTGGTCGTTGATGACAGATGTCTGTCGAGAGATGGGAGTGCGGACGGATGTGCCTTTCCGGGAACTCACAGATCGGGAAAAGGAGATCGTCTATCACGGGCCCGCGGAGAAGAAACATATTTTTTACAAATCGAAGAAGACCAATCAGGCGGGAGAACTGGATTTTACTTATTTTAATGCGGTATATACGGTAGAAAATGCGCTGGCAAAGGTAAAAGACGAAAAGGGCATGAAACGGGTGGAAAAATTCTTAAAGGAGGACATCTGCCCGGAATGTGGCGGCAGCAGACTTTCGGACGCAGCCAGAGCACCGAGACTCCGGGGGATAGGGCTGGCGCAGGCCTGTCAGATGCCCTTGAAAGAACTGGTGGACTGGGTAGCGGGAGTACCGGATTTCCTGCCGGAAGAGATGCGGCCTATGGCGGAATCCATCTGTGAATCCTTCCAGACTGTGGCCAAAAGGCTGATGGATCTGGGACTTTCTTATCTGTCTCTGGATCGTGCGGCAGCCTCCCTGTCCACCGGGGAAAGACAGCGGATGCAGCTGGCCCGGGCGGTGCGAAACCGTACCACCGGGGTGCTCTATGTGCTGGACGAGCCTTCCATTGGTCTGCATCCTTCGAACATTGTGGGACTGAATGCGGTGATGCATGATCTGATCGCCGATGGCAACTCCATCATTTTAGTAGACCATGATACCCAGATCCTGTCCGAAGCGGATTGGCTGATCGAGATGGGACCGGAAGCCGGTGCCGGAGGCGGTTATGTGATCACACAGGGCACGATTCCTCAGGTGATCGCGCGGGAAGAATCCATGATTGGTCCTTTTCTGGCAGGGACTGCGGATATGCGTATCCGTAAGCCCATCACCAGGGAGGAAATATTTGCACTGGGGAAACTGCATCTGTCCACGGATGCGATCCACACGGTAAAACCTCTGGAAATCGACATCCCCAAAGGAAGACTTACGGTAGTTACGGGCGTTTCCGGTTCCGGGAAGACCACCATGGTGCTGGAAAGCCTGATCCCCGGACTGGAAGCGAAGCTAAATGGGGAACATTTCCCAGGACATGTAAAAAGCATCACCGCAGAGGGGATCTCTCATGTGAAACTGATCGATGCCTCCCCCATCGGCATCAATGTGCGATCCACGGTAGCCACTTATGCCAATGTACATGACGAACTGCGGAAAATCTATGCCAAAACTGCGGATGCAAAAAACAAGAAATACAAGGCGGGAGATTTTTCCTATAATACCGGAAAATTAAGATGTCCGGTCTGTGACGGTACCGGACAGATCAGTTTGGATGTGCAGTTCCTGCCGGATGTGGATGTGCCCTGCCCGGAGTGTGGCGGTTCCCGTTATGCCAAAGAGGCATGGGACATCTGCTATGAAAACAAACAGGGGAAACGTTATTCTCTGCCACAGATGATGGAGATGGATGTTACGACAGCACTACAGGCAACGCAGGACTGGAAAGTCGTGCACCAGCGGTTGGAAGTACTGAAAAATCTGGGACTTGGGTATCTCACTCTGGGAGAGGAGACCCCCAGCCTTTCCGGCGGGGAAGCCCAGCGGCTGAAGCTGGCCAGTGAAATGGGCAGAGGCCAGTCGGATTCCGTGTTTGTATTTGATGAGCCGACGATCGGACTGCATCCGTTAGATGTACAGACTCTGTTGCAGGTATTTCAGGCACTGGTGGACAATGGGGCGACGGTAATTGTCATTGAACATGATCTGGATGTGATCCGCAACGCCGATTACATCATTGATATGGGGCCCGGTGGCGGAGAAGACGGCGGAAGAGTCGTGGCTGTGGGAACCCCGGAGCAGATCGGGACGAATGCGGACAGCATTACGGGAAAATACCTGTAATATATATAAAAAAGAAAAACCCCGGATACGGCAGAGACATCCTCTCACCGTACCCGGGGTTTCAAAACTTATTTTTACAGAATCGCCTGTTCCAGCTTCTCACGGAAGTCTGCTTCGGACATGGCACCGACAAAGTTTGCCACGGGCTGTCCATTTCGGAAAACTACAAAATTCGGAATGCTTGCCACGCGGTATTTCTGAGCGATGGTCATGTTTTCATCCACATTGATCTTGCCGACTTTTACTTTCCCCTCGTAAGCTTCTGCCAGTTTTGCCACGGTAGGAGCCATCATCTTGCAGGGATTGCACCAGTCTGCGTAGAAATCCACCAGAACGGGCAGGGTGGATTTCAGAACTTCTTCTTCAAAATTTGCAACGGTAAACGTATATTCCATAGTATCCTTCCTTTCATTTGTTGATAGTATCTCAAAAATAAGATTCTATATTCGGGGCCTTATCTGTAAATAATGTATTTACAGATAGGATTGCCAACGGAGGAAAACTTTTCCTCGTATTCGGTCATGACATTCCCTTCCATCAGCGCGGCATCGTTATGCAGATCGTAGGTGATCACCTGTGCTTTCCATCCGGCGGGTTCCAGTTCCTCTACCGCAAAATCAAACAACGGGCGATTGTCCGTCTTGAATTCCAGTGTGCCCTCTTTTTTCAGAATCACATCATAGCGTGCCAGAAACTGTCTCGAAGGAAGCCTTCTCTTCGCATGACGGTCCTTCGGCCAGGGATCGGAGAAATTCAGATAAATGCGGTCCACCTCACCTTTTCCGAATACCTTATCAATATCTTCCGCATCCATACGGATGAATTTCAGATTGGGAAGCTCGTCTTCCTCCATTTTCTGGATCGCGCGGAGCAATACGCTGGAATATTTTTCAATTCCCACATAATTGATCTGCGGATTCTGTTTTGCAAGGGTGTGCAGGAAACGTCCTTTTCCCATACCGATTTCGATACGGATCGGGTGATCGTTCCCGAAAATTTCATGCCAGGTTCCGGGGCATGTTTCCAGAGTGTCTTCCGGAACAACATAGGGACTTTCCGCAATGACCTCCCGGGAACCGGTAATATTTCGTAACCTCATGGTAATCTCAGCCTTTCTTATAGTAATCTGTATTGTCAATGTACTTTATCTGAGAAAGCTTGTCAAGTCACGGGCCGTGGGATTATACTGACGGTAGGAGGAGATACTTATGAAATGGATGATCGCATCGGATATTCACGGATCGGCATATTACTGTCGAAAACTGTTGGAAGCCTATACAGAGGAAAAGGCCGACAGGCTGCTTTTGCTGGGTGATATATTATATCATGGCCCCAGAAATGACCTGCCAAGAGATTACGCTCCCAAGGAAGTGATCTCTTTACTGAATGAGCGGAAAAATGACATCTACTGCGTCCGGGGGAATTGTGACACGGAGGTGGACCAGATGGTGCTGGAATTTCCGGTGCTGAGTGACTATTGCGTACTCGCGGAGGGAACGCTGGCAATTTATGCTACCCATGGCCATATTTATAATGAAGAGAAACTGCCGCCGCTGCATCCCGGAGATATTTTACTGCACGGTCATACTCACGTTCCGAAATGCGTGGTTCATGAGGCAGAGCAGTATATCTGTATGAACCCGGGATCCGTGTCGATTCCCAAGGAGGAAAGCTGGCACGGATACATGATCTGGGAAGGAAAAGATTTTGTGTGGAAAGACTTCGACGGACAGGAACGTTTACGGTATTCCGTATAGAGAATAACATCGTTCGCAGAAGGTCTTAAAAAGAATTAAAAAATAGAGATAGGACTTTGGTTTTTAGGTAAAATGGTGTATGATAAAGAATGCGTATTATCATATACCATTTTATTTTGAAGATATCAGGAAGGATTTATACATGCAGTTTTTCAGGCATTTTTCATATAGATGTTTTTTAACCAGGGCAGTGATGGGAATCAGCGCCCTCTGTCTTTTTGTATCTCAGGGGCTTAGTGTCTCTGCAGCAACGATCAAAGAAGAGAATATTGCCCGCAATCAGGCACTGGCCATTCAGTCCAACGAAGTGGCAAACTGGCCTACGGGACCGGTAGTCAGCGCAGAATCAGCCATTTTGATGGATGCGGATACCGGAGCCATCCTCTATGCCAAAAATATTCATCAGCAGGAATACCCTGCCAGTACTACCAAAATTCTGACAACATTGATCGCATCCGAGCGCTGCAGCATGGATGAAATCGTGGATTTCTCCTATGATGCGGTACACGATATTGACCCCGGAAGCAATCATATTGCCATTGACCCCGGCGAGCAGCTGACCATGGAGGAATGTCTGAATGCCATTCTGATCCGCTCGGCCAATGAAGTCTCTTTCGCAGTAGCAGAACATATTTCCGGAACGACCTGGCAGGACTTTGCGCCGATCATGAACGAGAGGGCAAAGGAACTGGGGTGCGTTGATTCCAATTTCGTCAATCCCAACGGACTTCCCAATGAGGATCATTACACCAGTGCGTATGATCTTGCGATGATCGGCAGGGCTTTTTTTGCCAACGAAGCGCTGTGCAAGATGACAATGACACATATGCTGCACATTCTGCCGTCGGAACGCCAGCCGGATGATATCATGGAAGTCAATAAGATGGAACTGATCCCCGGTGGTAAATATGCATATCCGTATCTGGTAGGCTGTAAGACCGGTTACACCGATGTTGCCCGCAGTACACTGGTGTCCTGTGCGGAAAAAGACGGCATGAAGCTGATCTGCGTGGTCATGAAGGACGAAAATCCGAACTACTATGAAGATACCATCGCACTGTTTGACTATGGTTTCAGTAATTTCCAGAGAGTGAACATTTCTCAGACAGAGACCAAATATAATATCGAGAATGCAGGATCTTTTTACAGTGGAAATGACATTTTCGGCAATTCCAAACCGATTCTGGAGCTGAACCAGACGGACAGCATTACTCTGCCGAACACCATCACTTTTCAGGATGCGGTGTCCGGTATTTCCTATGATAATACGGAACCTGGCCAGGTGGCTGTGATCACTTATACCTATAATGATGTGGTACTGGGAACGGCATCTCTGGACTTTACCGCAGCGGAAAAAGGCAGTAGTGTCTTCCGGGAAAATACCGCAGAGACCACAGAGGCTACAGAGGAAAGCGGTGCAACCGATGAAACGCAGTCAGGCACAACGGCCACAGAGGCCGACAGTACTGAAACAACTGAAACGGCAGGAGATAAAACCGGAAATAATGGCGGAATTCCGACAGCTGCACAGGAGACATCCCCGGAGGAGGAAAACAACACTTCCGGTGGCCCCTCGGTTATCTTTATTAATGTGGTAAAGGTATTTTTCTGTATCGTGGGGATCGCGGTATTGATCTTCCTTGCACTGTTATTACGTGCATTTTTCAAAAATTATCATTTCGCCCACCGCAGTACCCGTCTGACCTGGAGATTTAACCGCAGGAGAAATCGTTCCAGATCCCGGTATCGTTCGGTGGATCAGGATCTTCGCAACCGACGCAAAGAAGCAATCCGACAGGCGAAAAAACGTCAAAAGCCCAAGAAGTCATCACGCTTTCGCGGGTAGTATCCCGAGGGGGATATTTCGATACATTTTGCCCAGTTTGATTTTGACATATCAATGGGTACTATGGTACACTGAATAAGAAAAAAGTGGGGTAGTATACCCGGGGATAATGAGAAGCTTAGGGTAAGAAAAGGTTAAGGGAGCGAAATACCTTGGATAAGAGTGAATATAAATTAAGAGCGGAAGAAATCAAAGACCTGATCAGCCGTGGGGAGTATGCGCAGGCTGCGGAGATTGCGGATACCATTGACTGGCGCAGAGTCAAAAGCGTTATGATGCTGTGCACCATCAGTGACCTTTACAAGATCAACCGAAGATACGAGGATGCCAGAGATATGTTGCTTCTGGCATATGAACGCCGTCCGGGAGGAAGGACGATCTGCTATTCTCTGTGTGAGCTTTCCATTAAAATGGAAGAGTATGTACAGGCTATCGAGTATTACAAAGAGTTTGTGCAGGTAGCGCCCAAAGATCCCGGCAGATATATTTTGCAGTACAAATTATACGAGGCGCAGGATGTCAGCCTGGAAGAGCGTATTGCTGTTCTGGAAGAACTGAAGAAGAGAGATTACAGAGAAAAATGGGCTTATGAGCTGGCCTATCTGTATCACAGAGTAGGACTTGCTGCCAGATGTGTAGAGGAATGTGATGAGTTGATCCTCTGGTTTGGTGAGGGCAAATACGTTATCAAGGCAATGGAGCTGAAAATGCTTCATCAGCCGCTGACACCGGAACAGCAGGAAAAATACGATCATCGTTTTGATGCTCCCGGTACACAGCAGTATGCTCAGAATTATGCACAGGATAGCAGCTATAACTCGGATCAGGGTTATGCGCAGGACGGAAACTATGACCCGAATCAGGGCTATGCGCAGGACGGAAACTATGACCCGAATCAGGGCTATGCGCAGGACGGAAGTTATGATCCGAATCAGGGCTATGCGCAGGATGGAAGCTATGACCCGAATCAGGGCTATGCGCAAGATGACAACTATGATCCGAATCAGGGCTATGCACAGGACGGAGGCTACGATCCTAACCAGGGTTATGCGCAGGATGATGCTTATGATCAGGTGTCCGGTGACACCAGAGTCTATGAACCGGTGCAGCCGGTACAGCCTCAGCAGGCACCCGCACAGCCGGTGGAAGATGATTTCGACATTCATGTAAAGACCATGGATGTGGGACAGTATAATACGATCAATCTGCAGGCAGAGCTGGCGGCAGGTCTGAGAGAGGTATTGGGTGAGGATCATGCGAAGGAGACTTCAGATTCTATTACCCGTTCTATCGTGGCACCCATGATCGATCCCGGGGATTCCGATACAGAGTCTCTGGACTATCCGGAGATCGCAGATGTCAGTGAGGATGATCTGGAGCCGGAGACGGAGCAGATGGAAGGTTCGGAAGTATTCTTTGGAGAGACCGGAGAGATCGGCGATCTGTCACAGGTGCCTCAGGTAGAGACGGAGGAGATTTTGCCCGATGAACCTGCCATCCCGAAGAGAGCCGATGTAGTACCGGAGTTATCCGAAGTACAGAAGGCACCGGAGACGGCGAAAGCACCGGAGACCTTAAAAGTGTCGGAGACACCGGAAGCTTCAGCACCACAGGAGATTCATGAGGTTACGGCACCGACAGCGGCAGCCCCTGCTGCGCCGGTAACACCGGCAGCACCCGTAGAGCCGCCCAAGGAACTGGCCAATGTGCTGGCACAGGAATCCGATGGCCAGATCAGTCTGGTAATGCCGGAAGCGGAGAGCATCGAGAAGCAGATCACCGGCCAGATGAATATTGAGGATATTCTGGCAGAGTGGGAACGCAAGAAGAAGGAGAACCTTGAGAAGAGAGAAGAAGAGGTTCGCCAGCACGTATTGCAGCAGACCGGAGCCATGTTCACGGAATTTGAACAGGCGGTAAGAGACGGGTTGCTGGAAAAACTGGAAAAAGAAAAAGCTGCGGACACGGCAGATACGGATACCGTGGCAGAGGATATTACAGACACCGATGAAGTAGAAGAACTGGAAGAGATCGCGGAAGAGCCTGCCACAGAGGAACCCGCGGAAGAGTTGACGGAGGCTGCTCCCACAGAGGAAGCGGAACAGGAGCCTGTAGAAGAACTTCCGGAAGAGTATGTGGGAGAGGACACCGTAGAAGAGCTTGAGGAAGAACCCGCATACGAGCCGGAAGCAGAAGTGATCGAAGAGAGTGAAGAACCGGAAGAAATCGTAGATGAGGAACAGGCAGAACCGGAAGAAGCAACGGATGAGGAACCTATAGAGGAGCCTGCGGCAGAGACAGCGGTACCGGTGGATGAGGAAGCACCGGAACGCCCCGCCGTAGAGAGAGACAAGGCAAAGGTTCGTGCTCTTACCAGAGAAGAGAGAGAACTGTACGCACCCTTTATCCAGAGCAGATCCGCCAGAGAGCAGCTGGTCAAAGCCATCGACAATATCAGCCTGGCAGCTTACACCGGCAATGTGATCATCACCGGAGAAGAGGGCATGGATACCTTATCTCTGGCGAAGAACATGGTTCGCGAGATTCAGGCAACCGACAGCAATTTCTCCGGAAAAGTGGCGAAAATCTCCGGACATGCATTGAATAAAAAGGATACCGCAGATACCTTATCCAAGTTGAAAAACGGTGCACTGATCATCTGCAAGGCATCGGAAATGAACGATGCTACCGCAAATGCACTCCACAAGGCATTACAGCAGGAGAGTCAGGGAATCGTAATTATTCTGGAAGATACGAAGAGGGATATTGATAAATTCCTGGAAAAGCATGAAAAATTGAGAGAATGCTTTACCGCACGAATGGATGTGGAAGCTCTCAGCAATAACACTCTGGTGGCATTCGGCAAACAGTATGCACGGGAGATGGAATACTCTATTGACGAACTCGGAGAACTGGCATTACATACCAGAATCGAAGATATGCAGACAATAGATCATGTGGTTACGGTAGTGGATGTAAAACAGATCGTGGATGAAGCAATCAATCATGCGAATAAAAAGACATTGAAGCATTTCTTTGATGTCCTGTTTGCCAAGAGATATGACGATGAGGATATGATCATCCTCACCGAGAAAGACTTTGTATAGCGGGAGGCATAGCCATGACGAAGGAGAAGGTATTTATTTCCGAAGCAGACCAGTACCTTTTTGCCCAGGGAACCCATTATGACATTTACAAAAAACTGGGCGCCCATCTGTCTGTGGAAGACGGTGTGCAGGGAGTCTATTTCGGAGTATGGGCACCAAGTGCAGCGCAGGTGAATGTCATTGGTACATTCAATGAGTGGAATGAGGAGTCCCATCCCATGCAGAAGCTGGGAGAAGGCGGCATCTGGGGATTGTTTATTCCCGGCGTGGAAGAGGGAACGATGTATAAGTTCCTGATCTATGCAAGAGATGGCAGAAAGCTCTATAAAGCCGATCCTTTTGCCAATTATGCGGAGTACAGACCGGGTACGGCCTCTATCGTCACCGATCTTACAGGCTTTGACTGGAGAGATTCCAAGTGGATGGAAGCCCGGGACAAAAAGGATATGAACAAAGAGCCTATGGCAATCTATGAATGCCATATCGGTTCTTTCATGAAGCATCCTAACAACGGTACTGCCGAAGGTTTCTACAATTACCGGGAGTTCGCGGACCGGATCATAGAATATCTGAAGGAGATGAAGTATACCCATGTAGAACTGATGGGTATTGCAGAACATCCTTTTGACGGTTCCTGGGGGTATCAGGTGACCGGCTACTATGCACCTACTTCCCGTTACGGAACACCGAAAGATTTCATGTACCTGATCAATGAACTGCACAAGGCCGGAGTCGGTGTGATTCTGGACTGGGTACCCGCGCATTTTGCAACCGATGCCCATGGCCTGGCTGAATTTGACGGTCAGTGCATTTTTGAACATCCCGATCCCCGTCTGGGAGAGCATCCCGAATGGGGAACCAAGATCTTCAATTACGGGAAAAATGAAGTAAAAAACTTTCTGGTGGCAAATGCCCTGTTCTGGCTCAGAGAGTTCCATGTGGACGGTATCCGTGTAGATGCGGTGGCATCCATGCTGTATCTGGATTATGGTAAAAAAGACGGTGAGTGGCTGCCGAATAAATTTGGAGGCAACAAGAATCTGGAGGCCATTGAATTCTTCCATCACCTGAATTCGGTCATCCGTGGAACTTATCCCGGATTTATGACGATTGCCGAGGAATCCACAGCCTGGCCGAATGTGACCAGTGATATCGGAGAAGAAGGCTTAGGATTCTCCTTTAAATGGAACATGGGATGGATGCATGATTTCTGCGAATATATGAAGCTGGACCCTCTGTATCGCAAGGGCAATCATTACGCTATGACCTTTGCCATGAGCTACAATGACAGTGAGAACTATATTCTACCCCTGTCTCATGACGAAGTGGTACATCTGAAGTGTTCCATGGTAAATAAGATGCCGGGATACACTGCGGATAAATATGCGAACCTGCGTGTGGGTTATACCTACATGTTCGGACATTCCGGCAAAAAGCTGCTGTTCATGGGACAGGATTTCGGACAGGAGCGTGAGTGGAGCGAAGAGCGCGAGCTGGACTGGTATCTGTTAGGCGAGAAGCTGAATCAGGGCGTACATACCTATGTAAAGGAACTGTTGGAGCTGTATCGTAAGTATCCCGCTATGTATGAGATCGACAATACCTGGGACGGCTTCGAGTGGATGAATGCGGATGATGCGGAACACAGCACTTACTCCTTCGTGAGAAAATGTTCCAGCGGCAAGAACAATCTGCTGTTTGTATTAAATATGACCCCGATGAAGTGGGAGAATTATACCGTACCGGTACCGAAGAAGAAAAAATATAAGCTGCTGCTCAACAGTGATGAGGAGCGGTTCGGCGGTTGGGGCAATGAGATCCCCGCGGAGATCATGGCAGAGAAAAAGCCATTCCATTACAAGGATTATTCCATCAGCTTTGATCTGCCTCCTTACGGAGCTGCCGTATTTCTGTTCTAAGTCCGGTTAAGAAATCATAAAGAACAACCGAAATAAAAGATGAGTGTGACCCAAAGGTGCACTCATCTTTTTTCATAACTATTCAGAGAGATTTTGCAAATGAGGTTCTGAGTAGTTAGTGTCGGGAGTTATTCCGGGAAGGACGACAAGCGTGAAGATAACATTTCAGAATCAGACGGTAACTGATACAGAAAATAGAACAGAAAGTACCCGGGCGGAAAAAAATACCTGGGGCAAAGATAAAACACAGCGCAGTAAAAAAAGTATGAATGCAAGTGCTTTCGGTGCTGTATACGAAAGCGGGCAGATCCAGATGCCTGCGGGAAATGAAGAGAACAATAAGGGAAAATCCCTGATTGAATTGCAGCAGGATGCAGGGAACACCAATGTGGCATTACAGCAGGATTACATGACGCTTCTGTCACATACCATGTCGCAGGAAGATTATGCGAAGGCCTGTGAGGACGGATTTGATCCCAGAGAACTGGACCAGGATACCGCAGTTACCATCGTGGACAAGATCAAGGCAGAACTGGTGCGTTCCGGACAGAATATTGCCGGATACACGGATGATATAGACCTGGATACGCTGGCAGCGGCAGTGGGCAGCAATACACTGGCCAGGAGTATTGAGGAACAGTTCCGGGCGGCGGATATTCCTCTGACCCCTGAAAATGTGGATGAATTAAAAACGGCCTGGGAGCTGGCATCTTCTCTGCAGTCGCCACAGGAGGGCGAGGTTGGCTATCTTGTAGACAATGCGCTGGAACCGGAGATCTGGAACCTGTATGTGGCAGAGAACAGCGGAGCCAAAGTACAGCAAAATACCGTTCCGCAGGAATTGCAGGACCAGATGGATAAGGTGATCACAGATGCCGGATTGCCGGTCAATGATGAGACCCGACAGAAAGCGCAGTGGCTGGTGGGAGCGGGATTGCCGTTGACCACTGATACCTTACAGCAACTGACCGAGCTGGATACGATTGACTATCCCGTCAGTGAAGATGCTTTTGCGCAGGCAACGGCATCGGCGGTCGCAGAGGGAAAATCCCCTGTCCATGCCAATCTGGGTCGCCGGGAAAATATATACGAGAAAGCCGCCGGGATGGTACAGGACTGGTTCTCGGATGCAAAATGGGATGCCACAGCGGAGAATCCGGCAGCCAGAAAACAGCTGGAGGAGATCCGACTGCGTATGACGGCGGAAGTGAATGTGAAACTTTTGCAGAGCGATTTTTCCATTGATACGGCTCCTATGGAACAGCTGATCGAGGCGCTGCGAAGAGCAGAGGCAGAAGTTGCGGACAAGTATTTCCCCGGAGAGACCGATGCTGTGGCAAAATATGAGACCTACACACAGACGGTACAGGTGACGAATGAACTGCCGGGACTGCCGATCAGTGTGCTGGGACCCTATAGCCTGGAACAGAAAGCTTCACAGGAGACCGTGGCGGAATTCCACACCGAAGGCAAGGCATTGCAGAGTGCCTATGCAGAAGCAAATGAGCGTTACGAGACCCTGATGACTGCTCCCAGAAGAGATCTGGGAGACAGCATCCGCAAAGCATTTTCCAATGTAGATGACATTCTGACAGACATGTCATTAGATAAAACACCGGAGAACCGGCGGGCAGTCCGAATTCTTGCATATAACCGGATGGAGATTACAGCGGAAAATATTGAAAGAGTCAAAGAAGCCGACGAACAGGTCACCGCAGTGGTTGAGAAACTGACACCGAAGAATGTACTGCAGATGATTCGGGACGGCGTAAATCCGTTAGAGAAGACCTTTGAGGAACTGGAGTCCTACTTTGCCGAAAATCCCCAGAGTTATGAGGAAGCGGCAGAGGACTATAGCCGTTTTCTGTATCAGCTGGAACAGAAGAAGGATATCACAGAGAATGAGAGGAAGGCATATATCGGTATCTACCGTATGGTACACCAGATCGAGAGAGAAGATGGTGCTGCCGTAGGTGCTGTGGTAAATACCGGCGCACAGCTGCAGTTTTCCACACTGCTGGCAGCCGCCAGAAGCAGAAGAACCTCCCCTATGGACTGGAAAGTGTCGGATGATACCGGACTGACACAGGAAGTACGTTTTTCGGAGAACAATATTTCCGAACAGATCTCGGTGGGAATGGCAAAAGAAATGCTGACAGAGGTGTCAGAAGACGCTGAGAGCAAAGACGCTTATTATCAGGAATGCCTGCAGCAGATGCGGGAAGCGGGAGACACCGGTGCGGAAGCAGCGCAGCTACTGCAAAAAGGAGAGGTTACCACCAGTGCATCCAATCTGATGGCAGCACAGGCCCTGCTGGAGGATCCGGCAGAGCTGTTTGGCAATCTGCAGCGTTATCGGGAAAAATACCGGAAAGAAAAGGAAGTACCGGCAGCGGAAACAGGAAAGGAATCTGTGAAGTCTGAGCCCACAGAATTATGGGAACAGCTGGATGGACAGGAATTCCGGAACGATTATAACACCATGCTTCAGGATGCTTTACAGGAAACAGAGACGATCAGTCTGGAACAGGCAGAGAGTCATCTGGATGTGAAACAGCTACAGCTGGCACACAAACAGCTGCGTCTTGCGGAAAATCTTCAGGACAGGCAGGAGTATTTTCTGCCGATGTATCTGGGAGATCAGCTGGCGGGAGTACACCTTACCATGCAGCAGGGATCCGGAGAAACCGCAGCTGTGGATATCCGGGTAAATGCGGGAGACGAACAGCTGGAGGCACATTTACAGGTAAACGGAGAACACATCGAAGGTTATCTCGTAGGAAATACACCGGAAGAGGTTACGAAACTGGAAAAGACTTCCGATATATTCCTTGAATGGATTCAGACAGATACCTCTGCAGACTGGAAAGCGGAAAAGCTTTCTGTTGTCAGCTCCCGGGATACGACAAGGATGGCAGCCGGTGAGACGCAAAATGCAGAAACAATAGAGGGCCGGGCAGACGCGGCACAGCTGTACCGCCTGGCGAAAGGATTCCTGCAGGCTGTCGCAGACAGCAGCGGAAAGTAAGGAGTAACAACACATGAGAATTAATTACAACGTATCGGCAATGTTGTCCAACAATGCCTTATCTACCAATGATGACCTGCTGTCCAAATCATTAGAGAGACTTTCTTCCGGATTAAAGATCAATCATGCAGAGGATAATCCGGCAGGACTGGCAATGTCCAAACGTATGAACGCCCAGATCGAGGGCCTGTCCGTGGCAAACCAGAATGCCAGCGACGGCGTATCCATTATCGAGATTGCAGATGGCGCCATGACCGAGATCAGTGAGATGCTGCAGCGAATCAATGAGCTCTCCGTCAAGGCTGCCAACGGTATAATGACGGATGATGACCGAGCTACCGTACAGGATGAAGTAAAGCAGCTGAAAGAGGAAATCACCAGAATTTCTGACGTAACAGAGTTCAACGGACAGAAACTGCTGAATGGGGAGTATGATCTGAAGGGCTATACCAACAAGCAGGATATCAAAGTAAATTATTATTCTACCGATGTGCCGGTGAAAGAATATACCATAAAATCCCTGTCATTGACAAAAGATGCAGATGGTAATACCGTGCTGGACGGAGATGTGGATTTTGGAGCCGGTTTCCCGGACGCGAAGACGCTGAAGACGGAACTGAAGGATGATCTCCTGACCATTACCGGAGAAAACGGATTTGAGATGCGTCTTGATGTGAGTGGAGCACAGATAGGTGCGCCGATTACAGGCCTGACGATCGATGCCACAGGTATCGGTGCCATGCGTTTACAGATCGGAGCCAATGAAAATCAGGTGCTGGAGGTAAATATTCCTGCTGTTTCCTTGCAGAATATGGGAATTGAGAATATTGATGTCAGCACAAAAGAAGGTGCGGAGGATGCCATTGACCGTGTAGACGGCGCCATCAAATATGTATCTTCCGTTCGAGGCAGACTGGGTGCGTTCCAGAACCGTCTGGAATCCACCATCAACAGCCTGGATATCACCAGTGAGAACATGACGTCTGCTTATTCCCGTATTATGGATGTGGACATGGCAGAGGAAATGACTTCTTATACCACATATCAGATTCTGGCACAGGCAGGAACCTCCATGCTGGCACAGGCCAATGAGAGACCGTCTCAGGTACTGCAGCTGTTACAGTAGGAAAGTTCTGAATAAGAGGACATGGCAGAATGACAAAAGAATGTAAACAACAATTTACGCTTCGGATCACACAGGCAAATTCCACACAACTGATCGTGATCCTGTATGAAATGACCTTGCAATATCTGGCAGACGGAGAACAGGCGGCAGATGAGGCAGGGCTGGTGGAAGCCGTTCATAGAGCCAGGGGATGTATCAAAGAGCTCCTGAACTCTCTGCATAGAGAATACAGCCCGGCGGGAGAGCTTTCCAGACTGTACCTGTTCTGTCTCCGCAGACTTGCTGTATGTGAAGTCCGCAGAGAGCGTACGATATTGGAAGAAGTCCGCAAAGTGATCGCACCTCTCTGTGACGCTTATAAACAGATCCAGGATCAGGATACTTCCGGGCCTGTGATGAACAATTCACAGACAGTATATGCAGGCCTGACTTACGGCAGGAACCAGTTAACCGAAAACATGGCTGACCAGGGCTCGAATCGGGGAATGCGTGTATAACGTTTTTTCCTGCTCCACCGGCTGCAGAGCGGCCAGCTCTGTGAGATGCTGATACCTTTTCTGCAGTGCATTGATCTCATAAATATAACTGTCGATGAGATCACTTTCCAAAGCATTATCGAAACCCGCATAGGCGATTTCCAGCGCCTGGCGGGTTTTTCTTATGGATTCTTTCAGGTCTATGGGAGAGAAATCTTCTTCGATGATTTCCGGGGAGGCATCTGCCTGGCTAAAAAAGATTTTCATAACATTATCCGTCCTTTCTGCTAACAGTATAGGAACAAAAAAGGAAAAATATACCTGACATGGAGGAAAGCGGAAGACATTTTTATACGGAAGGACGAATAGATTAGGATAAAGAATTGTTGGAAATACGGGGATAACAATGGAACATCCGGAAAATTTATTATGGCTGATAGGAGTGGCGGCATTACTGCTGCTTATAAGCTTTTTGGGGAAAAAAGCAGAATGGCTGCTCAATTTTACCTTGCGTGGTATTATGGGGACTATTGCCATTTATTTTATTAATATGGGCGTATCATTCCTCGGATTTCCTGTTGCGGTGGGGATCAATGCAGTGAGCATTTTGACAGCCGGAACCCTTGGAGTTCCGGGCATTGCGATGCTGTACGGACTCAGTATTTATGAAATATTATAAAAAAGTATTTTGACATGCGAAAAGTGCGTAAAATAGCGCACTTGCGGATGTTTAAAAAAGAGAAAAAAGAACCTGATTGTTAAAATGTACTAAAGTTTATCTTTTTTCGAAAAAAGTATTGCCAGACGTAAGTCGAGCCTTTATAATCCATCTTACAACCAATCGCGATGGTTGTTCAGAGCATCTTATAAGATCTTTTAAAATTTCTATTTTGGGATAGATTCATCCCGCATTACCAGAAGACTGATTTTGAATAGTTGGGAGGAAGGTGACGGTAGGACTATACACATAAAAATGATGTGAAATCAGGAGAAGGAGATGAGATATTTGGGGTATTGTGTATTTTTTTGGCAATAGCGTGCTGTTTTGACTACAAAACGCGAAGGATACCCAATTGGTTGATCTTATGCTGTATATTTGCAGGCCTGGGGTATCGTCTGATCAGCGGCGGGTACAAAGGCGTTTTGGAATATCTGGCAAGTGCATTGCTGATAACGGTATTGTTTTATTTTGTTTTTTGGATCGGAGCCATGGGAGCCGGGGATGTTAAGATGTTGGGAGTCTGTGCCGGTTTTTTCCCCTGGAATAAAGTTCATTATTTTCTGTTTTTCGCGCTTGCGATTGCAGCAGTGATCGCACTTTTTAAAATGTACCTGGAACGCAATATGAAAGACCGTCTGTACTATTTGGGAGAGTACTTATGGGACGTATTCCGATGCGGAAGATGGAAACTTTATTTTGCCGGAGAACGGGAAAGTACAAGAGCTGGAATTTGCATGGCGGGACCGGTGTTCTGCAGTGCATTGATGTATATGGGAGGAATGTATTGATGGAACAAAAGGAACCGGTGCTGGTTCTATATGACAGGGAGGAAGAATACGCGAGACTTTTTTCGGAATACCTGAAGAGACAAAAGGAACTGCCCTGGCAGATTCATACTTATACCAGGGCAGAAGAGCTGTTGGCGGGAGAGAAAAGCGGAGAAGTAACAATGCTGGTGGTGGCGGAATCCTCCTGTGAGGAAGCCTTGAACACATTACAACCGGCATGTCAGGCAATTTTAAATGAGAGTGGAACCCTCCGCTTTCACCAGTTTCCAAATATTAACAAATATCAGGAAGCGGGACAGGTGTGGAAGGAACTGCTGGCGCTGTATGTGGAGACGACGGGAATACGGATGCCACTGTTATGCGCGGAATATAGGACCCGCTTTATCGGAATGTATTCTCCGGTTCACAGATGCCTTCAAAGCTCTTTTGCATTGACTTTCGCCCAGCTGATGGCTGAAAAACATCCAACGCTGTATCTGAACTTTGAACATTATGTGGGAATTACAGAACTGCTTCCGGAGAGACAGAACCGGGATCTGGCAGATCTGCTTTATTTTCTGGCGGGAGATGAAGGAAAATTTCCTCTCCGTATGCAGACGGTTATTCAGAGGAAAGGCAACCTGGATTATATTCCGCCCATGCGGAACGGACAAAACCTGTTAGGGATCACCTGGGAAGAATGGAGAAGCCTGTTCCAGAGAATTGAGGAACTGGGCAAATACGAATATGTCATCCTGGATCTGAGTGAAAGTATACAGGGTCTGCTGGATGTCCTGCAGATGTGCATCAAAGTATTTACACTGACCAGAGAGGACAAGATGTCACAGTGTAAACTGGATCAATATGAACAACTACTGTCACTGTGCGAGAAAGAGGAAGTAAAAGGGAAGACCAGAAAGGTGAGTTTACCGTACTTTCAGCGCCTTCCCGCGGAAATGGAACAGTATACCAGAGGGGAACTGGCAGATTATGTGAGAAAAGAAATAGAGACATTGGAAGAGTAGAACAGGAGAAGGACAAATGGATTATTTAGAGCAGAGAAGAAAACTTCGTCAGATGGTACAGGAAAGACTGGATTACGGAAGAGATTATACGGATGAAGAAGTGGAGGATACGATTGATGAAGTACTTATGGAGCAGGAGAGCCTGGAGTTATGTCCGGTAGAAGTGCGGAGACGTCTGCGCAAGGAATTGTTTGATTCCCTGCGAAGACTGGATATCCTGCAGATCTTTGTGGAGGACAGTTCCGTTACGGAGATCATGATCAACGGTATGGATCACATTTTTGTAGAACAGGACGGACAGTTACGGGAGCTGGATCGTGCATTTGATTCCATGGAAAAATTGCAGGACGTCATCCAGCAGATCGTGGCGGGATGTAATCGAGTGGTCAATGAAGCGTCACCCATCGTAGATGCCAGGTTGAACAACGGTTCCAGAGTAAATATTGTCATGAATCCCATTGCTCTGAACGGTCCGATCGTCACGATCCGAAGATTCCCGGACAAGCCCATCACCATGCAGAAACTGATCGGCCTGGAAACCATTTCACTGGAGGCGGCCCAGTTTCTGGAGACGCTGGTGAAGGCAGGCTACAATATTTTTGTCAGCGGTGGGACGGGAAGCGGCAAGACAACATTCTTAAATGTCTTGTCCGGCTATATTTCGGCAGAAGAGCGGGTGATCACCATAGAAGACAGCGCAGAATTGCAGTTGCAGGGACTTCCCAATCTGGTACGTTTAGAGACCCGCAACGGTAATACCGAAGGATGCAGAGAGATCGGGATCCGGGAACTGATCCGTTCTTCCCTGCGGATGAGGCCGGATCGGATTATCGTAGGGGAGGTCCGTGGACCGGAGGCTATCGACATGCTGCAGTGCATGAACACCGGCCATGACGGAAGCATGTCCACCGGACATGCCAACAGTGCCACGGATATGCTGGCAAGACTGGAAAATATGGTTCTGATGGGAATGGATCTTCCGCTGACGGCTATTCGCAACCAGATCGCCTCGGGAGTGGATGTTATTGTACATCTGGGGCGAATCCGTGATAAGAGCAGACGAGTGCTTGAGATTACGGAGGTCGTGGGCTGCGAGAACGGAGAAATACGTCTGAATCCTTTGTACCAGTTTGAAGAACTGGGGGAAAGCAGTGAAGGAAAAGTAGTCGGCAGGCTGCGGAGAAAAGGAGAATTACTTCATGAAGGAAAGCTTAAGGCAGCAGGATTATCATAAAGCTTTTCAGAAGCGGGGAGACTGCATGCGGCTGCTGGCACAGACGTCCGGGGTAGTTCTATTTTTTGCCTGGTTTTTCTACCACTCTTTCTGGGCGGTTCCGGCATTGCTTCCTTTAGGAGTTCTCTATTTTCGCAGATGCGTCAATAGGCAGTGCCGGAAGAACAGACAGGAACTGACCATACAATTCAAAGAATGCATCTTGTCTGTGGCAAATTCTCTGAGAACCGGATATGCGTTGGAAAATGCTTTTCTGGAAAGCCGGGAGGATATACGGATGTTGTACGGTGAGCAATCTGCCATGTACCGGGAACTGGAACTGATCCGCAGAGGAATGATACTGAATATTACACTGGAAGAACTGGTCGGTGATCTGGCAAAACGGAGCGGCATTGAGGAAATTGAGCAGTTTTCCGCTATTCTGAACATTGCCAAGAGAGGCGGCGGAAATGTTACACAGATCATACGGACCACAGCAGAGGTGATCAGCAATAAAGTGGAAACCACGCAGGAAATGCTGACCATGTTACAGGGGAGAAGGCTGGAACAAAAGGTAATGGAGGCCATGCCGTTTGGGATTTCTCTTTATATCGCCGCTGCTTATCCGGGATATTTTGGGACACTCTATCATAGCGTAACAGGCATTGCGGTAATGACCCTCTGTCTGGCGGTTTATGTGGGAGCATATCTGCTGGGAGAGAAGATACTGGATCAGATCGAGGAGGAACTGTAGAAAGAGATGATAGGCAAGAAAGGTATCCTGCGTTTTTTCTATAAAATCATGATGTTTTGTTATAAAAAGCTGCATTTGTGGAGAATACCGATGCCCGGAAAAGATAAAGTAAAGGCGGATCTGAACCGCATGCATCCGGGAGAAAATCAGCAGGAGTGTATGACAGACTATTATGTGACAAAGATGACACTTTCTGCGGCTATACTGATCGCGGGGACAATGCTTGCCGTTATGATACATTACAGTGGCCGGGAAAACCATATTCTGCAGGATCAATGGGTGTATCGGGGATCCGGGGAAGAGGGTGTGCAGAAATACAGCATTACCGGACGAATAGAGGACGGCGAACCATATTCTTTTCAGATGGAAGTGATGCCTCGCAAGTATAGTCAAAGCGAATTGGAGGATTTGTATGAGCAGTTCGGGAAAGAACTGCCACAGCTGATCCTGGGGAAAAATGATTCTTCCGATGCAGTCAGAGAGGATCTGGAATTATTGGAAACTTATGAAGGATTTCCGTTTCTGATGACCTGGAAAAGTGAATCTGCGGAAGTTGTTGAAGAGAATGGAAGGATACACCCCGGACAGGAGGATATACCGGTATTGTTGAGGGTGGAGATGCAATACGGGGAATTTGTCAGAGAGACAGAGGTTAGTGTAACTGTAGCAAAAAAGAACGAGACACCGCAGGAATGGGAAAAAAATAAACTGTCGGAATTGCTGCAGCAGGCACAGGAGGAAGATCCGGAAAATGAAAAAATCCGGCTTCCCGGAGAGCTTGAGGGCAAAAAGATTTCCTGGGAAGAAGATGTTCCGGAGACAGGGTGGAAGATTCTGACGGGGACCTTGCTGGTGGCGGCAGCAGTCTTTTTCTTTCAGGATAAAGATCTGCATGATCTGGTGGAGAAGAAAAAGCGGGAGGAACGTAGAACCTATCCGGAAATTCTGCAAAAACTGACACTGTATCTGGAAGCAGGATTGACAGTTCGGTCCGCATTTTGCCGGGTCGCGGAAGATTATGAGAAGGAAAGAAAGCGCGGGGGACGTTGTCGGGAAGCTTACGAGGAAATGCTGATAGCGACCCGGGAGATACATATGGGTGTGCCGGAAGGAACAGCATATGAGAACTTTGGAAAAAGAACGGGAGTCAGGGAATATGTGCGGCTGAGCACATTACTGATGCAAAATCTGAAAAAAGGCAGTTCCACACTTTTGCAGCAATTAAAAGAAGAGTCCGCGCAGGCGGAAGAATTACGAATGCAGAATGCCAGAAAACTCAGTGAGGAAGCAACGACAAAACTGCTCCTGCCGATGGTAATGCTGCTTGTTGTGGTAATGGTAATGATCATGGTGCCTGCGTTTTCGAATGCGGGAATATAAGAAAAGGAAGGTATAGTTATGGGTAACGATAAATTAAAATCTTTTCGTCAGTTTTTAACAGAGGAAGATGGAATGGGTACGGTGGAAGTAATACTGATCATCGTGGTGCTGGTAGGACTGGTCATCATTTTTAAAGAGAAGATTACGGAGGTCGTCAACTCTATTTTCACAAAAATCACAAATCAGACTAAGAAAATATAAGGAAAATTCGTTATGACATCCGTGAGAAGTGTAAAACCGGGAGGCTATATGACGGTATATCTGGCACTTACGGTTACGGTGATCATGGCCTTGTGTCTTGCTTTGATTGAGGGATGCCGGTATCGTGGAATATCACTGGAAACGGAATGCGTCATGGATATCGGAATGGATAGTATCCTGGCTGAATATCATAGAGAACTGCAGAAACAGTACAATCTGTTTGCCATAGACTGTTCTTACGGGACGGAAAATGCTTCGACAAAGCTGACGGAGAGCCATTTGCTGGAGTATATGAACCGTAACTTTTCTTTGGAGGATGTGTTTCTCGAAAAACTGTTGTACCGGGATTTTTTTGCTGTTCGGGCAGAAGAGGCGCAGACTGTGAAAACAGCATTTCTGACGGATGGCGAAGGAGAAGTCTTTCGACAGGTTGCTGTCGATGCCATAGAGGATACGGTGGGAATCGGACTCTTACAGCAACTGACGGACTGGCTGCAGATCATAGAATCCCGGGGATTGGAGCGACAGGATATTGCGGGACAAAAACAGCAGATCGATGCACAGATCCGGGAATATGACGGCAAGGAGACACCGGAAGGCAAAACTGTTCATATAGAGAATCCTACCGCAGCCCTGGAAGAGAAAAGAAAAGGTCTGTTAAAGCTGGTAACAGAGGAACAAGATATCTCCTACCGCAGGATAGAAACGGAGTCGTTGCTGGAGATGCGGATGGAGCGGGGAGAAATCAACTGCGGAAATCTGGTCCCGGGGACTGCGGAAAAATATGAAGGACCGGAAGCGTTAAAACAAAAAGTTTTTTTCCATGAGTATCTGTTACGGTATCTGGGACGGTACGGTCAGGAGAAACAGGACAGTCCTCTATGGTATCAGACAGAATATATTATCATAGGCAAGGATAATGACCCGGACAATCTGAAGGGGGTAGTGAACCGGATATTTGCCATCAGAGAGGCCGCCAATACCCTGTATCTGACCGGATGTGAGGAAAAATATGCTATAGCGGAAGCCCTGGGAGAGGTACTTGCGGCGGCAATGATGGTTCCTGAAATCGCAGGGCTGCTTACGGCTACACTCATCCTGGGATGGGCTTTTGCAGAAAGTGTTTATGATGTAAAGGAACTTCTTGCCGGGGAAAAGATCCCTCTGTTAAAAACGGATGACACCTGGCATTACGGGCTTTCATCCGCATTGCAGGGAGAACTGTCCGGGACTTCCGAAGAAGATACCTCTGATTCATCGGGAATGGGATATGAAGATTATCTGAGAATATTTTTGCTGCTCTGTGAGGAGCAGACTGTTACCTGCCGGGCTATGAATGTGGTGGAAATGGATATTCGAAATACCCCGGGCAACAGGGCATTCCGACTGGATGCCTGCATTGTGGAAGTTGCAATGAATGTGAAAGTAAAAAGCAAATATGGATATTCTTTTGAGATCGAGAGGCAGAAGGCCTATATAGGATCTCTGGAGGCAACAGAAAATACCGGTAATTAGAAAGACAAGCCTGGAAGGGAGGTGAGCAGCGATGTCCTTTTTATGCAGACATGACCATATAACTGTTAACAAGAATAATTCAAGTCCTACTCCGACTTTAAGAAGAACTCTTAACCCATGTAATGATTTACTCCCCGTAAAAATTCTACAACTGGCAAACTGCATAAAGAGGATATCACTGCTTATACTCCCGAAAACACCGGTAAAAGCGAGTATGACAGTGGAAACGGCACTGGTTCTGCCGCTGTTTTGCTTTTTCATGATTCATATGGGAAGTGCAATAGAAATGATACGCCTGCATGGAAATCTGGAAGTGGCACTGTGGGATGCAGGTCGGCAGGTAGGAATCTATAGAGGAATACCGGATGCAGGATACGGCGGGGACGGAGAGAAGGAGGATAATGATGACAGGCTGGGGACTGTGGCCATTTCTTATACTTATGTTAAAGAGCAAATCCGGAATCAACTGGGAGAAGAATATCTGGAGCAGTCGCCACTGGAACATGGCATAGACAGCCTGCAATTTCTGGAAAGCAGCACAGAGAACGATATCTGTGAGATTGTAGTCACCTATGGAATCAGTCCGCTCACAGATGTTTTGGGATTTCAGAAATTCCGTATGGCGAATCGATACTATGGACATATGTGGAACGGCTATGCAATTCCGGGGGCTGAGAATGGTGATGAATATGTCTATATAACGGAAGACTCGGAAGTGTATCATTTAAACAGAGAATGTACGCATTTGAAACTGTCGGTCCGGCTGGTAGAAGCAGCGGAAATTCCTAAGGGTTATCACCCTTGCGAGAAATGCATGGTACAGAAAAAAGATGACTCTGTTCCGGAAGGGAGCGGTTACTATATTTGCTCTGAGGGCGAATGCTATCACAAAAGGCGGGATTGCCCCGGACTTAAGAGAACCGTATATTGCATTGCCAGAAAAGACGCGGACGGATACAGAGAATGCAGCAGATGCGGGAAAATATAAAACGGGAGAACAGGGAAGATGGAGTTGTGGGAAAAGGTGATACTGACCGGCTATCTGCTATTGGGTAGCTGGCATGATATTCGAAAGAGAGCGGTTCCGTTGAGGGTATTGCTCCTGGGCGGTGTACTGGCTGCTATGAATATTGTCTGGGGAGGCTTTGAAAGCGGCAGGGTTGTCGCAATACTTCCCGGAATTCTGTTGCTGCTTCTGTCAAAAGTAACGAAGGAAATCGGCGAGGCGGATGGTATCGTACTGGCACTGACCGGTTTTATGAGCAGAGATAAAAATATTCTTCTTATCTTAGGTATAAGCCTTCTGTATCTCTTTTTCTATGCAATGTTTCTGTTTTACAGAAAACGGAATTGCAGTCTGCAGATTCCATATATTCCCTTTTTGCTGGTGGCATATATAACAACATGGATGACAGGATGATCGGAGGGAGCAACGGTATGCAAGGAGAAAATTATAAAGCGTATTTTACAGTGGAGGCAGCAGTTCTGTATCCCATAGTATTGGGAGTGATAGTGCTGATGACGTATTTGCTGTTCTTTCAATATGACCGTTGTCTTTTGGAACAGGATATGGGAAGAGCGGCGGTGAGAAGCGGCAGCAGGTGGATGCAGAAAAAAGAGGAACTGAATCGGCAACTGCAGGAGAAAGACATGTTTTTTGACAGGGAGAAATACATTGCCTGGGAGAGTGAACTGCCGGTCTGGAAACTGGAAAAAAATCAGGTAACAGTGGAACAGACGGGGAGAATACCCTATCCGTTTTCCACAATAGCGGGAGTCCCCGGGTATTGGAGTGCAAAAGCGACCTTTCAGGTGAAACGGAACAATCCGGTGGAGATTCTTCGAAACAGTCAAAGATATCGGAGGAAGGCAGAAGAAACAGCCGAGAGTGATAGCAAAGAAAATACAAACGGCGCGGTACAATGAGAAAGGATGGAAGAACAGTTGTTAAATACAGAATATATCAGAAGCTTAAATGCGAATTATGAGAGACTATTACTGGAACAGAAGCCGGAGGAAAAGAAATATCAGTATTGTATGATCAGCAGGGGCGGAATCAAGGGACTGTTGCCTTGCAGTTTAAGATACATAGACGGAGAGGCCTACCTCTATTATGATATTACTTCCAGACAGAATATTGCCCAGCTTTTTGAGAAGAAGCCTGTTACAAGACAGTGGATCATGGATTTTTTGTGGAGTATGCGCAGGGTACGGCAGGAAATGTCCAGATTCCTTTTGGAAGAGAGCAATATCATATGGTTCCCGCAGCATGTCTATCAGGATCTGGAGAAGAAAGAATTTTATTTTATATATGTCCCGTATTGCGAGGAAAATACAGGATTTGATGAGCTGATGGAATATCTGGTGGAACATGTGGATTATCAGGATGAAGGCCTGGTGGAATACGTCTATAAGGCCTATGAACAATATGAATCGGCAGGAGAAGCCTATTTGCAGGCCAAAATCTTTGAGGATGCAGAATGCCTCAGAATTTATGAGAAAATGGATATCGTAGAAGGAGAAACAACTGTTGCCGTGGGAGAAGATCAGGAGAAGGAAGAGATAAGAGAAGAAGAGAAAGAAACGCCGGTAGAAGAAGTCTCGGTAATAAAGGAAAAGAAAGGTTTGTTTAATCTGTGGGAAAACCGGAAAAAGAAAGAGAAGCAGGATCGGGAAAATTATGCAAGAAGTCTGCAACTGACCATGACGGGATATGCGGTGGCGGAGGAGACCGCTTACGAGGAAGAAGATATGGGAAGAACTGTGTATATGGAGGAAAGACCGGCCCCCAGAGAGAGTACGCACCGCTTGCTGTCAGAAGAAGGGAAGCTGCTTGCAACATTAGAACAACCGCTCTACACGATCGGGAAAAAGCGAGGAGAAGCGGATCTGGTATTGAATGATCTGTCGATCAGTCGTCTGCATGCACGGATCATAAAGGAAACAGATGGGTATTATCTTGAAGATATGAATTCCACAAACGGTACATTTAAGAATGGATTACAGCTGCAACCTTATGAGAAACGAAAGCTGGAAGAAGGAG
Organism: Acetatifactor sp.; assembly: GCA_050873925.1. Classification (GTDB taxonomy): domain Bacteria; phylum Bacillota; class Clostridia; order Lachnospirales; family Lachnospiraceae; genus Acetatifactor. The sequence goes on along the minus strand of JBNMJR010000001.1, from coordinate 4,924 downwards.
ATGAGATTACGTTGGGCAAGATGACAGTAATCTACCGGTAGGCAGTGCACAGGCCCCTTTTTGTTGACGGAGTGATATAAACAGTGGTACATTTGAAATACAATACCGGATGGAGAGAACATTGAGAGGAGCAATGAATGTGAAAAGGCTTCGTAATGTACCCTGGGCAAGCGGAATGCTTGTGGCAATCAATGTAATTGTGTTCCTGATGTGTACTTTTTCGGGGAATGTGTTATATAATAAAGGCGAGCTGGATGTAGTCAGTGTATTGGCGGGCAAACAGTACGGCAGACTCTTGTGGGCATTGTTTTTGCACGCGGGTATAGAGCATCTTTTTAATAATATGGTGATTCTGTTTTTCCTGGGTGCCATGATTGAGAAGGTGACAGGCCATGTCACGTTCCTGGTACTTTATTTCCTGTCCGGAATCGGGGGAAATTTATGCTCGCTGCTGGCGAAACTTCTGCAGATGGATTATTCGGCATCTGTAGGTGCCAGTGGAGCCATCTTTGGACTGGACGGAGTATTGCTGGCCTGGATTTTGCTGGATCGGCAATCTATGCCGGATGTTACACCCAGACGGGTGGTTCTGATGATAGCATTATCTCTGTACAGCGGTTTTACTGCACAAAATATAGACAATGCGGCACATGTGGGCGGACTGGTGACCGGATTTCTGGCGGGACTTTTGTTTTGCGCGCTCAGGAAACACAGAAGACAGAAGAAAACGGAAGAGGTGTGGACTTGAATATCAACATTTACTATGGCGGACGAGGAATCATAGATGATCCTACGATCTATGTGATCAATAAGATGCAGGAAGTATTGGAAGAATTGCGGGTGCATGTAGAGAGGTACAATCTTTATGATGGAAAGACTAACATTACGACGTTGCCACAGACCCTGAAAGAGGCAGATGGAATTATTCTGGCAACGACAGTGGAGTGGTACGGTATCGGTGGCTATATGCAGCAGTTTCTGGATGCCTGCTGGCTGTATGGTGATAAAGAGACGATTGCGGGAATTTATATGTGTCCGGTCGTGATGTCTACCACCTACGGAGAGAGAGAAGGCAAGCTCAGCCTTGCAGCGGCCTGGGAGATCCTGGGAGGATTGCCCTGCAGCGGCATATGCGGATATATAGAGAATACAGTAACGTTGGAGATGAACGGACAGTACGGTCAGATCATTGAGAAAAAGGCTGAGAACATGTATCGTACCATCAACCAGAAAATCGCCAGTTTTCCTGCCAGCAATAAAGTGATGCGTCAGAAAGTAACGATTCCCAAGGCAATCAACCTGACACCGCAGGAGACAGAACAGCTGTCGGAATACGTATCGGATGATACGTTTGTACAGCGACAAAAGGAAGATATTCAGGAATTGACTTCCATGTTCCGGGATATGCTGGACAATAGCGGAGCGGATAATGAACAGGAATATCTGGAGGAATTCCGAAGGGTTTTCGTACCTCAGCCGGGTTTTGAGGCAAGATATGTTATTAATATAGAAGAAAAGAAAAATCCTTTGTGGATTGCCATCGGCAGCGGCACACTGGAATGCGGATATGGCGAGACGGAGAAGCCGGATGTGGAGATGCAGATGAACCGTGCTGCCATGGAAGATATTGTAAATGGAAGAATGACATTCCAGAGAGCATTTATGTCGGGTGTTATGAAACGAATGAAGGGCGATTTCCGGATCCTCAGAACACTGGATCAGATGTTCCCTTTTGAAGAAAATAACAGATAGGAGAAAAACGATGAAAAAGGAAGATTGTATTTTCTGTAAAATTGCAAACGGAGAGATCCCTTCCAAGACTTTATATGAGGATGGGGACTTCAGAGTAATACTGGATCTGGGACCGGCCACCAGAGGACATGCGCTGATCCTGCCCAAGGAGCATGCGGATAATCTCTATGAACTGCCGGAGGATACAGCGGCAAAAGTATTTGTTCTTGCGAAAAAGATGGCAACAAAGATGACGGAGAAATTACATTGCGATGGTCTCAACATCGTACAGAATAACGGAGAGGCTGCCGGACAGACCGTTCGACATTTTCATATGCACCTGATTCCCCGCTACGAGAATGATGGACAGCATATTTTATGGAACCCCGGGGAAAGTACACCGGAAGAACTGGAAGAGATTCGTAAAACCATTACCGAATAGCAGGGAGAAACCATGAGAACAGTAGACGTAGCTACTTTGACGCAAAATATCAAAGAAATGTGTATAGAGGCCAATCATTTCCTGTCTGAGGACATGAAGACGGCATTTACAAAAGCGGAACAGCAGGAGAAAGCTCCTCTGGGCAGGCAGATCCTGCAACAACTGCAGCAAAACATGGAAATTGCGGCGCAGGATATGATTCCCATCTGCCAGGACACCGGAATGACCGTTGTATTTCTGGAAGTGGGTCAGGATGTACATCTGACAGGGGGCAATGTGGAAGATGCCGTCAACGAAGGTGTCAGACAGGGATATGTGGACGGTTATCTGCGAAAATCCGTGGTAAGGGATCCTATTTACCGGGAGAATACCAAGGATAATACGCCTGCGATTATTCATTACAGCATTGTTCCGGGGGATCGTGTCCGGGTAACTGTGGCACCGAAGGGCTTTGGCAGTGAGAACATGAGCAGAGTATTTATGCTCAAGCCCGCAGATGGAATAGAGGGTGTGAAGAATGCAATCCTGACGGCAGTAAAGGATGCAGGCCCGAATGCGTGTCCTCCTATGGTAGTCGGAGTAGGTATCGGTGGTACTTTTGAAAAATGTGCATTGATGGCGAAGAAAGCATTGACGCGTCCGGTGGATGAACATTCGGAGATACCCTATGTGAGAGAACTGGAAGAAGAGTTGCTGGAGAAGATCAACAAAACAGGTATTGGACCGGGAGGACTGGGCGGATCAACCACAGCACTGGCGGTCAACATTAATACATATCCCACACATATAGCGGGTTTGCCGGTAGCTGTAAACATCTGTTGTCATGTCAACAGGCATGCAGTCAGAGAAATCTGAAGTAAAGATGTCCGGATATTATAATAATTGGAGTGTAAGCGACATGGATAAATATGTAAAAGTACCTCTCAGCGATGAAGATGCCCGCTCTCTGAAATCAGGAGATTATGTATATCTGACAGGGACCATTTATACAGCCCGGGATGCGGCGCACAAGAGAATGCAGGAAGCTCTGGACAAGGGAGAATCACTTCCTATAGAAATGAAAAATAACGTAATCTACTATATGGGACCGTCTCCGGCAAGAGAAGGCCGGCCTATAGGGTCTGCAGGCCCGACAACGGCCAGCAGAATGGATAAATATGCACCGGGACTATTGGACCTGGGACTGAAGGGGATGATCGGAAAAGGAAAAAGATCACAGGCAGTCCGGGATGCCATTGTAAGGAACGGAGCGGTATATTTTGCGGCAGTAGGTGGTGCAGGAGCACTTTTGTCCCGTGCAATTACCTCTTCCGAAGTCATTGCGTATGATGATCTCGGAACAGAAGCTATCCGTAAACTGACCGTGAAGGACTTTCCGGCCATTGTAGTAATTGATGCAGAAGGTAATAACCTGTATGAAACGGCTGTAAAAGAATACAACGAAGAGTAGGCTGGGGCAGACTATGTATAGAATTATACTGATGGTGGTAAGACTGTTCTATAAGGTGCCGTATTATCTGATCAGGATATGGTGGCTGGGAACCAGGAAGAATTTTGACCTGGAAAAGAATTATGCATTTATTAAAAAGGTAACAAAGGCAGCAAACCGTGCCGGAAGGGTAACCATAGAGAGCTATGGTGTGGAAAATATTCCGAAAGAAAACGGGTTTATTTTCTTTCCCAATCATCAGGGGATGTTTGATGCACTTGTATTCCTGGAGTCCTGTCCGGTTCCATTCTCTGTAGTCTATAAGAAGGAAGTAAGCAATGTGATCCTGTTAAAACAGGTATTTCGGGCATTGCATGCGATTGCTATAGACAGAGAAGATATTAAGCAGTCTCTCCGGGTGATCAACCAAATGACAGAAGAAGTAAAGCAGGGCAGAAACTTTCTGATCTTCCCGGAAGGAACCAGAAGCCGTATGGGGAACCGGCTGCTTCCCTTTAAGGGAGGAACCTTCAAAAGCGCAGTCAGAGCAAAGTGCCCTATTGTACCCTGTGCACTGATTGATTCTTACAAACCGTTTGACGAGAAGTCTATAGCTCCGGTAACGGTAAAGCTGATCTATTTACCGCCAATCTGTTATGAAGAGTATAAACAGCTGAAGACACCTGAGATTGCGGACGTTGTAAAAGCCAGGATTGAAGAAGCTATTCGGCAATATTCATAAACAATATCTACAATTGGTAAAATAATAAAAAAAGCGATTGACAAAAGCGGAGAGCTTATGTATAATAACTTTTGCGTCACGAAATGACGCCAATAACATATTGGTAGAGACGATGTTCAGATCATGGAGAAATACTCAAGAGGCTGAAGAGGCGCCCCTGCTAAGGGTGTAGGTCGGGCAACCGGCGCGAGGGTTCAAATCCCTCTTTCTCCGTTTACTACCAATAGGAAGTAAAAGAAGAATCTTAAGAGATTGAGATTTCTTTTTTTACGCCATTTCCGTCGTTGTGTAAATGCTTTGAAAAATAAATGTAAAAAGTTGTTGACAAAGCGAGGAACAATGTGGTAGTATGAAAATCCACCGCGAAAATGAAAGTTTTCCGGTTGAGAAAAAGATTTGAAAAAAATCGAAAAAAGTTGTTGACAAACGAAAGCGGTTATGATAAGATATCAGAGTTGCCGCTGAGAACAACAGCGAAACATGAAACACTGATCTTTGACAAATAAACAGTAATGCAACCCTGAAAATTCCAAGATTTTCAGAGAAATTCAAGAACAAGCAAGCCAATCGAAAGATTGAC